>DAOTTT010000251.1:0-15792 GCA_034437635.1 Anaerolineae bacterium
ATGATAATTAAACAAACGTTTAATTAAATAAAGTTGAGTCTGAAAGGTGACCGATGCTCAACGCAAAAGATGTTAAAGAACTTGTTGGTTTTGACTTTTATCACATGGATAATCACCTCACCGAAGAGGAAAAGACACTGCGCGACGACGTGCGGCAGTTTGTCCGGCAGGAAGTAATGCCGAACATCAACCCGTATTGGGATCGCGCTGAATTCCCCTGGGAAATCGCCAAGAAAATGACCACACTGCCGATTATGGGCGGTATGATCGGCGAGCATGGCGGGGCTGGCCTCAGCTTCCGGCAATTCGGCTTGACCATGTACGAACTCGCCAAAGGTGATGGCAGCATCACTACATTCTTCGGCGTGCATTCTGGCTTGGCCGCCGGGTCGATTGCCATGCTCGGTGATGAAGAGCAAAAAGCGCGTTGGTTGCCCGGTATGATGACGTTGGATAAGATCGGCGCGTTTGCACTCACGGAGCCGAAGCGCGGCAGTAACGCCGTAGACGTGCAGACCGTCGTCAAGAAAGATGGCGATGGCTTTATCCTCAACGGTGCGAAACGCTGGATCGGCAACGCGAGCATCGCCGACTTGATCGTCATTTGGGCGCGGGATGTAGAGGGGACATTTGGCGGCTACGTCATCGAAAATCCGCAAGAGGTTGAAGGCGTGGAAATCACTGATCTGCAAGGTAAGATCGGTAAGCGTTCTGTGCTGAATGCGGAAATTCAATTAAACAATGTGCGCGTCCCGGCGGAAAATCGCCTAGCTTATGTGAATAGCTTCCGCAATACGGCCAGTGTACTCGGCTTAGGCCGTTATGCTGTCGCCTGGGAAGCTGCGGGCATCGCCGCTGGTGCGTTTGAACTCGCGCTGGATTACGCCATGAACCGCGAGCAGTTCGGCAAGCCTATCGCCAACTTCCAGTTGATCCAACAAAAGTTGGTAGAAATGGCGACGGAAGTCACGCTGATGCAGACGCTTTGCTTCCAACTGGAAAATCTACTCAGCAATGGCCTGATGGACGAAGGCATCGTCAGCATGGCGAAGTACAATAACGCCCGCAAAGCGCGTTATGTGACGCAGCTTGCCCGCGAAATTTTGGGCGGTAACGGCATCCTGATCGAAAACCATATCGCCCGCCTGATGATGGACGCAGAAGTCGTCTATACTTACGAAGGCACCAACGAGGTTAATCTGCTTTTGGTCGGGCGCAAGCTCACCGGGTTAAACGCCATTGTCTAAATGTGAGTAAAAGCTAAACAATCCCTAAGCCGATGTGCCTCAGACACACATCGGCTTAGGGATTTGCGGTAATATAAGCACGGCGAAAATCGTAAAAAGGCTTTTAAATGACCGCAAAACATCGTGCATGTACGCATCGTTTGCTTAAAAATGGTGTCCACGAGTTTACCTTCCACGACCGCACACGGCGTACCGTTGATGAATATGTCGAACATCTCGCGCTCATCACCAATGCCAATGCGCCGGATACCCAACTCTATTTCATCATCAATATCGAAGAGGGCGGTATCCCACCTATCGCGTATCTAAGTCGTCGTATCAAAGATACCCTGTCCAAGTTGTCCCATCGCTTACCATCGCGCACCGTGCTACTGCATAACAACAACCCGATGGTGATGATGCTAGCGGATACCGCTATCCGCATGATGGCTTCTATGCAGATTGACAGTGTGCGCGTGTTTCATCGCGATCAATGGGATAGTGCTGTTGAGTGGCTGCTTGCGGAATGATGAGGATGGACGACGAGAAAAAGCCCTGGCTCAACGAGCGTAGGGCTTTTAATTTTTCCATTGAAAGCATACAGTCAATCGCTGCAAGCTGACTAGGTGAGGCGGTTGTAGTACTCAACCACGAGCTGGAGATCCACCGGCACGGGGATTTCGCCATCTTCTGGCAGGCGCACAAACTCCGCGCTAAACTTGCTTGGATCGTTGCTGATGTATGCCGCAGCGTAAACGCGCTGTTGCATCAGTTCGATCACATGCGGGTTCTTGTGCATCTTCTCGCGGAAGGAAACCACATCACCCGGCATCATCTGGTAGGAGGGCAGGTCAAGGCGTTTGCCGTTGACGTTGAAGTGCCCATGACCGACAAATTGGCGTGCTTGCCAGACGGTCGCGGCTAAACCAGAGCGATAGACAAAGCTATCTAAACGGCGTTCCAGCAGGATAAGCAGGTTTTCACCTGTACGCCCTGGCATCTGTGCCGCTTTTTTGTAGTAATTACGGAGCTGGCGCTCGCGGATGTTATAGATGAACGCGAGCTTTTGCTTTTCATCAAGCTGCAAACCGAAGTCACTGCGCCGCCCGGAACGGAACTGCTTCTCGCGTCCGTGATCGCCGGGGGGGTAGGCACGCTTGTCCAGAATGCGTTGATACTTAGGACGCGGCACGAGGACTTCCCCGAACCGACGTTGGATTTTCGCCTTAGGGCCGTGATATGATGCCATAGAATTCTTCTACCTCACTAATCGTCTTGGGTTCTGGCAACAAAAAAGAACCCGTTATCTTGCGGAAGTACGTAGCATTGTAACGGGTTTTAAGGCTTTTTCTAGGGGCAATTGCTCCTTACCACAAGACCAGTTCGTCGGAACAGTTGCAAAACAGGTAGATAAAGCTGCCTTCGCGGTCATCCGCGTCGAAAACGCGATAATCAATGCGTGCAAGGCCGCTATTACGCAGTTTGCCTTCGTCGCCTAATCTGCGGTATTCGGTGATATACCAGCGGCGTACATCGCTCGCTGAGTCGGTCGTATACAGCACACGCACCGTCTCACCGATGCTGTACGCACCAAGCCAAGTATAATCCTCGCTGACCAATGTCGCCCCAGGGTAATCGAGTACCCAGATGTTGGCCTCTTGCTGGCAATGGATATGAATCGCCGCGTAGACGCTCACAGCACAAAAAAACGTGAGCACAGGCGATAAAATGACAAAAACAAAGCAACTCCGCCAAGTATAGCGGCGTTCTGATGGATCCATCCCAAGTCCTTCAAATGGTTAATAGTATATGGACAAATATCGGGCATTTGTCCCTGTCATTATAGTGACCGATTGTGGAGAAGTTATGGACTTATGCCAGCACTTCGAGCAAATCGTCTAAGTTTTGGGGGGAAATTGAGCGTGTTCCGGCTTCGATCTCTTTAATCAACTGCACGATGCGGGCGTTAACCGGGGTGGGTACACCCACCGGGCGGGCTTGCTCCACGACATAGCCGTTCAGATAGTCAATTTCTGTGGGGCGGCCTCGCTCCAGGCTTTGTAGGATGGACGATTTAATACGGCCATATTTGCGCCCGACAAAACGCACAATCTGATCTTTAATCAACAGCATCACGCCGTCGTTATCTGGCGCGACATAAAGCGCCTTGGGGTTCGCGGCGATCTTCTCCGGCGTTACGCCGAGTTTTTCGGCAGTGTCGATGACCTCCGCATAAGCGCGGATAAAAGCAAGGCGTGTTTGCTTATCTTGCATCATATCGCCCAGTAGTTCCCCGGTGAAGCCGCCAATAGTCGTTATGGTGCAGTTAATGGCGAGCTTGGCCCATAACGCGCCGCGTATATTTTGCGTGACGACGACCGGCGCGACATTTTCCAGCGCGGCTTCTAGGTGTTGCAAACGAGGTGTGATGCTGCCGTCAAGCTCGCCGATGTGCGTTGCGCCGGTGGTAGTGCGCTCGTAGACACCGGGGGCGTGCATGGTGCCGCCCCAACCGACAATGGCGCTGACGATGCGCTCTGGTTCGATAACGGTGCTGACGGCATCTTCTACGATGCCATTTTGAAACGTCACGACGTACCCATCCGGTTTGAGCAAGGGCCGGGTGGCTGCGGCGGCTTGTACAACGTTATTGGCCTTCATGATGAGGTAGGCCGCGTCAAAGGGTTCGTCGGTGGGCAGGTCGTCTAGATGTGTATAGGCTTTGCAGCGCACGACCGCCAAGCCTTCCGGCGAGTTGATGCGCAAGCCACCACTGTTGATGGATTTGGTAATGTTGGGGTTGTTGGTCAACAAGGTAATCGGATAACCAGCTTGTGCCATGCGTGCGGCAACCACACCGCCGATACCGCCGATACCTTCAATTAAAATGCGCTCACTCATCCGTGTTAAATCCTTAGAAGCATCTATTTTCTATCTAGTTTAACACGAACGTAATACGTTATCGGTCAGGATTTTATAACGCGAGTGCATTTTTATTGGTTCTAACGTTTTTGGTGGAAATGTGGAATTTACCCTTGCCCTCACCCTAAATCCCTCTCCCAACCGCCGCTTTGCGGCTAGGAGAGGGGCTGGGGGATGAGGGCTAAAACAGGATTCCACCAATTCCGGTAGAACTAGCATTTTTAGATAGCGACATTGGTTAAACAAACGCCTGTAAACGGCGGGTTTACAGGCGTTGCGGTCCCGGCTTTAAGCCGGGGCAACTTTTACTTCAAGCTCTGCTATGGGGTTAACTGCCTAATATTTGCTCGGCGCGATCTAAGCTGCCGACGCTGTAATACTTCGCGTCCGGGTGATGGGCGAAGATAGCGACGGTGCTTTGCTCCGGCACGATCTGATAGCTATTGGTTAATGTCAGGCCGATTGTCGCCGTTTGAGGAAGCAATTCCCACACAATCACATGATCTTCTAAGTCCGGGCAGGCGGGATACCCCCAGCTATAACGCTTGCCTTGCTTGGCGGGCAGGCCAAGCTCCCGCCGGACGTGTGCGGTGATGTAATTGGCGACGGCCTCCGCCATTTGGACGGCCAAGCCGTGAAAGAAATAGGCTTCGCTGTAATTATCCGCGCTTTGCAGGCGCTCGAACTCGGCATCGGCTGTCGCGCCGACCGTCACCGCTTGCAGTTGCACCACGTCGATCTGGCCGCTATCCACTGGTGCATAATAATCGCTAATGCACAGGTACTCGCCCCCTGGTTGGCGCGGGAACTTAAAGCGTTTGTATTCCGTGCGCGTGCCATCGGCGGCATACTGCGCCGGGTCGTAGATTACAAGGTCGTCGCCGTCGGCGTTCGCCGGGAAGTACCCATAGACGGCTTGCGGTTGCAGCGTTTTGTTGCGGGCGGCTTCGCGTCCCATGCGTTCTAAGCGGGCTTCAAACTCTGCTTCGATCTTCGTCCAGTCGTCGCCGCGTGCGTTCTTCGCGCCCCAACTCAAGCGGAATAACTCCGGCTTGTGGATGTGCTGATGCACAATTTCCAGCGGCATAGACTCGACCAACTTACTACCCCAGAAGGGCGGCGCGGGGATGGACTCCGCCAGTTTGACCGTCTTTTGTGATTGCACAGCGACCGGGCGGCGCTTGGGGCGTTTTTTGTTCAGTTCGGCGTAGGCTTCGTCTTTGACTTGCTCTAAGAAGGCTTGGCGCTCCTGGCTGATGAGCTTATCCACGACGGCCAACCCCTCGAATGCGTCCTTGCAGTAGAATACGCCCGGTTCATACGCCTCGCCGCTGTCCTCAAGGAATAAGATGCGCAGTCCAAAACGGCGGTTGATGGCTGCGCCGCCCACCAACACCGGGAACGACAGATCGCGCCGTGCCAGTTCGTTGACGACCAGCGGCATCTGCTTGGACGTACTCACCAGCAACGCGGAGAGGCCGATAGCGTCCGCGTTGTATTCGACCGCTTTTTCAATGATTGTGTTTACAGGCACCTGCTTACCCAGGTCATAGACGGTGTAGCCGTTGTTGCTGAGGATGGTCTTCACTAAGTTTTTGCCGATGTCGTGCACGTCGCCGTAAACCGTCGCCAGCACGACGATGCCCTTTGTGGAGCCTTCCACTTTTTCCATAAATTGCTCTAAGTAAGCGACGGCTTTCTTCATCGCCTCCGCAGATTGCAGCACGAACGGCAAAATCAACTCGCCCGCGCCGAACTTATCGCCGACTTCCTTCATCGCCGGGAGTAAGACGTTATTCAGCACGCCAACGGCATCTTGCCGCGTGAGGCTATCGTCAATCAGGGCTTCGAGTCCTTCTTTCTTACGGTGGACGATCTGCCAGTGGAGCGCCTCTTCACTGGTCATATCGGCGGTGGGGTCGATTTGCTCTTTTCCGCTGACTTCGACTTCATTTTCTTCAAAATATTGGATGAAGCGCGGCAGTGCGTCCTGGTCGCTGTTGAAGATCAGGTCTTCCGTGATTTTGCGTTGATCCTCTGAAATTTCCGCATAGGGGGTGATGTGCGCCGGGTTGACGATTGCCATATCCAGCCCGGCTTTAACAGCATGATACAAGAACACGCTGTTGAGTACGCCCCGCGCCGCCGGGCTTACGCCGAAGCTGACGTTACTTACGCCGAGGGCGGTCATCACGCCGGGGATTTGCGCTTTAATCATGCGGATTGACTCGATAGTTTCGATGGCATCATTGCGGAGTTCTTCCTGCCCGGTTGTCAACGGGAAGGTGAGCGTATCGAAGATCATATCTTCCGGCGACATGCCGTAATCTTGCACGGCAATATTCGTAATGCGCTTGGCAATTTCCAGCTTCTTTTCGCGGGTGTGTGCCATGCCATCCTCATCAATGGTCATGCTGAGGACTGCCGCGCCATGCTTCACCGCGATTGGCAGAATGGAGTCGATACGTTCGCGGCCATTTTCCAGGTTGTTGCCGTTGATGATACCGCGCCCAGGGTAGAGCGCCAGCGCGGCTTCTGCGACATCGGTTTCGGTAGTGTCGATGATGAGTGGTGATTTTACAGCCATGCTCAACTTTTTAACGAGCTTTTCCATTTGCTCGCGCTCGTCGTCACGCTCGGTGAGTGCCACGCAGACATCCAGCATATGCGCGCCGCTTTCCACTTGGCCGACGGCGATCTGCACGATGGAATCGTAGTCGTCTTCCAGCAGCAGGCGCTTGACCTTACGGCTGCCTTGGCTGTTGACGCGCTCCCCGATCAATGTAGGGCCGGGGTTTTGGATCATGGGAGTGGCTGTCATGCCGGACGACGCTTGCGCGACATACTGCGGTTGCCGGGCTTTGGCCTTGCTGCGTGCGCGTGCGCCGTCTGTACCCCCGGCTTTGATCTCGCCTAAGTAGGTCTCGTAGCTGTAGCCGTTGACCTGTGCATAGAGTTGCGCCAGATGCTCCGGGCGCGTGCCACAACACCCGCCGACGACGTTTACGCCCCAACGGGTGAACTCGCTCACCATCTCGCTGAAGGGCACTGGCTCCATAGGATAGACGGCTTCGCCATCCACGTTGATGGGCAAGCCAGCATTGGGTAATACGCTGATGGGCAAGTTAGAGCGTTCAATCAGGTATTGGATCGGCTGGCGCATGTACTCCGGCCCAGTGGAGCAGTTCATGCCGATTACGTCAATGGGCAGGGCTTCCAGCGTGACCAATGCCCCGGCGATGTCTGTGCCAAAGAGCATCCGCCCGCTGACATCCAGCGTAATCTGGACTTGCAGCGGCACGCGCTGGCCGGAGTCTTCAAAATAGCGGTTGATGCCATACACCGCCGCCTTGACTTCCAAAATATCTTGGCTGGTTTCCACGAGTAGCAGGTCTGCGCCGCCTTCTACTAAGCCTTGCGCCTGCTCGTAGAATAGGTCGGCCAGTTCATCAAACGTGACGTTGCTCAGATCGGGGTCGTCACCACTGGGGAGCTTGCCGGATGGCCCCATGCTCCCGGCTACAAAGCGCGGGATGCCGGTTTCGGCTTGTACTTTGTCACAGGCGCGGCGGGCGATCTGCGCGGCGGTACGGTTGATTTCTATCACACGCTCACCCAGGCCATATTCACCGAGCGTCCAGCGGTTGCCGCGAAAGGTATTGGTCTCTACGGCTTCGCTACCGACAGTCAAGAAGGAGGTATGAATTTCTTCGATGATGTCCGGGCGGGTAATGACCAGATAATCGACGCAGCCTTCGTACTGTTGGCCGCCGTAATCGTCGGCGGTGAGTGTGTAATTTTGGATACTGGTGCCCATTGCGCCGTCAAAGATCACGACGTGATCGTCAATGGCATCTAAATAGCGGCGGTTGGTAAAGGTACGGGGTTCGGCTGTCATCGGTAGTTTTCTCTCCGTTATTTCATTTACAGTAAATCTACTTACATCGGCTTTGCGCCGATGGCTAAACAAATACTTGTAAGCCCGTAAACGGGCTGGCTAACACTAACGGTCGTGTGACTTAGCCCATTCATGGGCTTTGCTGTTTGCTAGCTAACAACAGCTATTTACTTCCGACTCCGCCAGATACGCCTGCGCTGTGCCGGATGACAGCCCTAAATGTGCGTCAATTTGGGCGTATATACAAAAAGCACTCCCGCAGTGTGCAAGGAGTGTGGCCTGTGTCATCGCGTCCCCATCTCCCAGACACCGACGGTCTGACGGATTTAGCACCGTGCCGAGTCTTCGGCGGTTGCTGCGGGTTCTCCGGGCCGTTCCCTCCCCCGCTCTTCATGAGATAAACCGATGATAACAGCGACATAAGGCGCTGTCAATTGTTAGGCACGGCGGCAAACGTCATGATGTGCCAGTGTGTCTCGTTGGCATCCGCGACGACAACATCGCCATTACTGAGAACGCCCAAGCCACGCGGGTAGAACAATCGCCCTGGTGGGATCGCACCCTGTGAGTCTTCAAACAATATGCCAAACGTAACGATCTCGCGCCCTAAGCGGAAGATCTGCCCTTGGTACTCGAACAAAATCAGCCCTTCGTCGTCTACGGCGATGCTGCTTGGACGATAGCCTTCCACCGGGGCGTTGAGCACGCCGACGCTGGTGCCATCCGGGTTATAGATGCTAACCAACGCAGAACCGCCCCATGTCGTGACGAGATCGTCATCTAAGCCCGGCACCATCATTACGGTGTCGCTGGTGCCGCCCGTGCGCGTGGCCGCGTTAAACGCCGTGACGAATGTTCCGTCCGGCTCCCATACCTGTACATCGTCAAATGTCTGTTCGCCGCTGGTTGTCGTGTTGATGATGTACAAACGCCCATCCACACCAACGACAATATCCGCCGGAGCTAACAACGGGAACAGGTCAACGCCCTGACCGAAGCGCCCGAAGGCGTTTAAAATGCGGCCTTCCGCGTCCATGTGGATGACCTTCATATTCACCGCGTCAATCACCCAAAAGTTGCCGTCTGCATCAACCGCGACATCCTGAAAGACGATGCCGGGGTTGGTGATGCGCCCGGTCAATGTGCCGTCCGCCGCGAAGATTAACAGGCTGTCGCCGCCGGTAGCCACATAGATCTGATCGTCCACGACGGTCAAGCGCCCGAACGCGCCGCGCATCGTGCTAAAGTCGCTTTCTGCAAATGCCCCGGCGTTATGCCAGATGAGGCCGTCCACATCGGGGTATTCTGCGGGGACATCTAAGGCGGTAAACGTCCCATTGGCGATGCTCGGTTCGACCAATTTGAGTGAGGCCACAAACGCGGTCAGCGTGTCGTCGTATGGGGCGAAGCTGTCTATGCGTGCCGTCGCGAACACAACCGCAATCACGCTATCGAGGTCAATGGCGATGAACGTTATCTGGAGGCCGTCCGCTTCCAAATCCGCACGGGCGGCGGGCGCACCGTCAATTTCAAACGGTTCGATGGGCCTTGTCGTCCGTCCGCTGAATACACTCAGCGCCGCCTCCGGGGTGAGCGTCGTCACGCCAAAGCGTTGAGCGGAAGCGTCTGCTTTGCTCAAGGGCGCGTTGATCTGGATCAAGAATTCGCCTTCGGGGATGTCGTCGCCGTCCAGGGCACTACTATCGCTGGCGATGCTGATCGCCCCATAGCGGAACAGGTCATCGCGCACGACCCAATCCGCCGGATAATCAAAAGCGATCCCGGCAGCTTGCCAGATGTCGCGCTCGGTATCTTGGGCATAGATGTTAGGCAGTGCAAACAACCCGATTAAGCAGAGTAACAAGAGTTTTCTCATGGCATGTCTCAAGAAATTATCGTTTCTTTGAGGATAACATAGGGACGTGCTTGATACACCCGGTAAGTTACACGCCCATCAAATGTGAGCATATCGCGTAGGCGGTCGTGGATGTAACCGGCGGTTATCATGTCCAGGGCATCCGCCCGTGCTACCCAACGGACGGCTTCACTCTCTGGGCTGGTTTGCAAGTCTCCGCTGATATACGTCGCTAAAAAGCCAAGCATCTGGATGGACTTTTGCACGCTGGTATATACGCCGACCAATGCGCCGACGGTAATCTGCACCCCGGTTTCTTCCTCACATTCGCGTTGGGTGGCGGTGATGAGGTCTTCGCCTTCTTCCACTTGGCCGCCGGGGAACTCCCAGCCGCGCTTAGGGCTTTTAATCAGCAGGATTTCGTCGGTATCCGGGTGGACGACTAACACGGATGTAGCGACGATGTGCTTAGGTGGCATGTCGTGGTCTCCTCGTGTGCGTTTAGGGTGGAATTATAACGCGCTTGCGCTGATATGAGCGATGTGCGTATGTTAATTTGCCCGAAAATGATGACCTCTAGGAATCAATTCCCCTTTTATGGTCTTGCAACATCGTTATATAATGCCCACCTGAAGCCGAGAATAACGGGGGCGTGCGTGCCAATCCTCAAAGAAGACGAACTTGACATCATTAGTCATAGCGCCGAACAAACCCGCCGTCTGGGGGCACGCCTGGGCAAATTACTGCAACCCGGCGATGTGATTTGTCTAGCCGGTGATATGGGCGCGGGCAAAACGGTCTTTACGAAGGGTGTTGGTCTGGGCTGGGGGGCGAAGGTGCCCGTGACAAGTCCAACGTATAACCTTGTGCATCAACACAGCCGCGAACAGGATACAATACGCCTGTACCATTTGGATTGCTACCGCTTGATGAGCGCCAACGACGCGGACACCATCGGCCTAGACGACATTCTTGATGATACAGAGGGTATCGTCGTCTTCGAGTGGCCGGAGCGCATCAAAGACGCACTCCCTAACGAACGCCTATGGATCGACCTCCGCGTGATCGAACCGACACGGCGCAATTTTGTCTTTCAAGGGCAGGGGCAGCGTTATACTGACCTCATCGCTCGTTTTCGAGAAAACACTTACGGCGTTTAAACTTATGCTATTAGCCTTAGATACAGCCACAAAACTGATTAGCGTTGCCCTGCACGATGGCGATACATTGCAAGCGGAGCAAACATGGATCGCAGGCAATCGCCACACGTCCGCGCTGGCCCCAACCATACAAACGATGCTCAACTTATGCGGGGTCACGCCAATGCAGTTGACCGCCGTCGCCGTCGCTACGGGTCCCGGCTCGTATACCGGCGTGCGCATCGGGGTAGCGTTCGCCAAAGGTTTGGCCGGGGCGCACAAGTTGCCGCTCATCGGCGCGACCACACACGACATTCTCGCTAAAGGCCAGCCGCAATATCGCACCAGCGCCGCGCTGATCGCCGTCGTCAAGGCGGGTCGCGGGCGCGTCATCGCGCAGTCTTATCGCTGGAGTAAGGGCGAATGGGTCGGGCGATCAAAACCTAAGCTCGTGCCCTGGGCGGCTCTGGTCGAACTGATCGACGGCAAGGCCATCATCACTGGCGAAGTCGATATGGATAGCATCACCGCGCTACAAGAGCGGGACGACATCGACGTGACTGTCGCCCCTGCCGCTTACCGGATGCGCCGTGCCGGGTTCTTGGCAGAGTACGCCTGGGAAAAACTCCGTGCCGTTGATACGGATGCCTTATCCGCATCCGATGCCTTCCCCGCCGCACACGTTATCCCGGTCTATGTACAAACGGATTGACCTATGCCGCTCGAACTCCGCTATATGCGCGTGAGCGATTTACACGATGTCATCAAAATTGAAGGCCGGGCGTTTGCTACCCCTTGGCCGTTACACTCTTACGTTTTTGAGATCAAAGAATCGACCCATAGCTTCATGGCTGTTCTGCACGAAGTGGCCGAATCGGCACCAACGGACTCTAGCATTCGGCGGTTGATCCGCAATTTTACCGGCAGTTGGGAAAGCACAGGGCGCATATTAGGGTATGGTGGACTGTGGAACATCATGGAAGAAGCGCACATCAGCACGGTTGCCAGCCACCCGGACGAACGCGGCAAACGTTATGGTGAAGTCATCTTAGCGGCGATGGTGCGCAAGTCGATTAAGCTCCATGCGGAATACATCGTGCTCGAAGTCCGCAAGCGCAACGTGGTCGCGCAGAGCCTCTACCACAAATATAATTTTCAAATCAGCGGGGAAAAATCCAATTACTATCAAGACGGCGAAGATGCCTACGACATGCGGCTTAACTTGACCGATGCCGCCGTGATTGCCCGTTTTAATACATTATGGGTGCAATTAAGGGAGCGAGTGGCCTTTGCAGATTACTACACCGACACACTCCACCCCCGTTTAAAGCGTTAGTTATTCGTCGTCTTCGGTCTCTTCGCCGGGTGCTTGCACGTTGCAGCTTTCGTCAAAGCCGCCGTAGACAAATTCACTCTCGGTCGTTTGGTTCAGCGCAATTGACTCGCCTTGAACCTCTAAGGTGGTGTCGAAGGTTACTTCGCTGTCGATGCGACGCAGATAGCCGGTTTCCTCACTGAGGAAGGCATTAAGCGTAATTTCCGCCCCATTCAGCAGCTTTTCAACCAGCACATCAGCATCCGTGCCGATTACGTCCGTCTCCACGCCTTCAAGGATGTTATCCAGCGCCCCCGTAGCATAAACAGCTTGCGGGTCGAGGATGAGTTCCCAGCGTTCGGTGGGGTCATCGTCAATGTTGCGCCCGCGTCGGTCATCCACTTCGATGACGGTATCCATCGTGATGGGATATTGGAGTTGCTCGCTGAAGGATGCGATGATGGCTTCCGGGTCGCCAAAGGCTTGCGCCAGCAAGTTATCATCGTCGGTAGCACCCAGTTGGAACCATTCGTCTTCAATGAATTGCCCGTTCATCAAGCCAGAGGCATCTCGCGCTCGCAGGTAGATTTCGCCTTCCAGCACACGAATGTCGATGGTCAACTGCCCACTGCCCAAGCCAAGATTAATATCCAGCAATTGGGTGAGCGTGGCGCTCACGGCACGGGTGGAGCCATCTTCGTTATATTCGATGCAGGCTTCGATCTCTTGGTCGATAGAGGTGTTGATAATCGTCTCAGTGGCGATCGACTCGACACGCTGCGAGACGGACAGTTCACCTTCAAGCGTAATGGAGGTAAATTCATCCACCTGAGCAACAGCAGCGCTCACACGCGCTGAGATATCCGCAATGAGTGCGGCTTCTTCGTCTTCTTCATCTTGTGCCAAGATGGGTAGCGCCAAAATAACGATCATCAGCGCCAAGGTCAAACGTTTTATCATGGTATAGTTCACTTTCTGTAATCAATCAAGCAGGCCACATTATAACGGCTCATCAATCGTCTGCCGCTAGTCATTCCAGCGGAATTATACCTGTTATTTTCGGTTATTTTCTACTGTGGCAATTGAATCTCCACAGGAACGTTAAATTCTGAGTAAATCAGCGTCGCGTCAATATCAATCACAGCGTCCGCGTTCATCCCGGCTTCAGTCACCGTAAAGTTCATTCCCATGTCCAATTCCATCGCATGAACAATGTCATCTTCCCCGATGTAAACATTGGCTGCATAGGTCATATCATCGAAAATATCATCGACAAAATCGCCCAAGCCCATGCCAGCCGTGCCGCTAATCTCCAACGCATTGACCAACCCAGCGTTATCAAGCAAGTCCAAAATCCCATTGATGTCGAACACAACGCGATACCCGCGCATAACTTGGCCTTCCAGCACTTTGTTTTCCAAGCGGGTTAACGATTGTACAGTTTGTTCATTAAGCGGGAATGTCAATTGATTAACGTTGAGCAACCCGGTGACGGTGCTGGACTCAATGACATTGCCAAAGTTGCCCGCTGCGCCCATCTGCCAGTTGGATGTATCCATATCCGCCATGATGCCGCTGCTATCCCGCAGACGCATCCACGTTTGGCCGCTACCTAAGATGAGATCAACCGTCGTGCCGCCTTGTGTGTTGCCGCCGAGTGAGCCGAGATCGCCATAACTATCAATCTTCAAGGTCGCATCAACAGCATTAGGAAAGCCGCTACCGTAAGCGATCAACCCGGCGAAGGTAAAAGTATAAAACAGCCGCGCTTCGATCACCCCAACCGGCGAATCAACGGACATAATCATATTCACGCCCATATTACCTGCTGTATGCACACTACTCTGTGCCGTAAGGTTACTAAATGCTTGCTGGATATACGTGAGATCGCGCTTATCTTGTTCGGTCAATGCAGGCGCACACGCCGCCATAACCCCTACGATCATCAGTAGACCCAAATACAGCTTACGCATTTAGACATCCTCTTTGCTAAGTGAGCGTAAAAGCGTGCCAATTAAATAGGGAACGGCCATGTAGAGCGGCAACAGGGCAATCACCCAAGTCTCAAGATCGCCGTGCATGACGAGCCAGACGACAACAGCACAGACAACAAAGCCCAAACCATAAAATAGCCGTGCATCAGTATTTGCGCGACCATATCCCATCTGGAAACCGCCAACAATCGGCAATAAAACGCTGAAAATCAACACAAGGGCGGCTTTAAGCAGAAAATTATTGATGCGGTCTTCAAGCGTCTTTTTACTTTGGTCGCTCATTATTATGCCCCTCTAAAAAACCATAATAGCACAACTTTCCCCACATTTTCAGAACAAAATGCAAGCGTTCTGCGTATACACCTATAAGAACACACATACAGGAGACCAAACCATGAGCAAGCAATACGAAAAAGAATGGGAATTTTCCTTCGATAAGATCGGTGAGCAAGTGCGCAGTTGGGTCGGCGGGATGCGTCACAACGATGAAGCATCCATTGAAACCGAACAAGCAGAATTCAGCGTGCCGATGGGTGAAGCGCGGCATTTAACGCTGGAAATTGATTTTTCCGTCGCGGAAGTGACCATTACCCCACTGGAGGCGGACGCTGACCTGCTGTTCCATGCGACGATTGATTACATCAACGCGCCAACATTCGCCGAGCAAGGGGACACCGATAAGACGATTTTCCTTTCTCAAAACGACAACAACAACAAAGTGAGCTTTAATACGCCGCGCCTCTCGTGGACAATCCGCTTAAATCCGCGTGTCGCCACCACATTACAAATCAAGGGCGGCGTTGGGCGTTCAAATCTGGACTTTAGCGCGTTCAATATCGACTATCTGAGCTATAGCGGCGGTGTGGGCGAAGCCAGACTCAAGCTACCATTGACGGACTTCACCGGGCGCTTGCGTGCGGGTGTTGGGGCACTGTCCATCGTCATGGCACAACCCGTTAACGCCACGTTGAATATCCGCGATGACATCGGCAAGACTGACTTACACCTGCCGGAAGACGTAGGCGTTAATCTGACCGCTTCTGTGGGCGTGGGTAAAATCGATGTCCCGGCGCACTTTGTCGAACTTGATAGCAACCGCACCTTCGTAACCCAAAACGGCGTATGGGCGGCGAATGCGGACACTGCCGAAAAGACGACCACGATTAACTACAATGGCGGCGTTGGGCGCTTTCATATCGGCGTGACGCAACCCGAAACGGTTTAGGCAATCCCAGAGAAATAATGTGTAACTACTCAGGTATGCTCTGATTTGCTTACTGCCCCGGTTCAAAACCGGTGGCTAGCCCACGGCAGCGCATGTATGCGCCGCCCGTAAACGGGCTAGTCAGCGGGAAAGATCAATTTTATACAGCCCGTTTACGGGCTTCCTAGCGTTTAATGTAGCCATCGGCTTTGAGCCGATGTGGGATATAGGTTTTACCT
>DAOTTT010000252.1:0-4414 GCA_034437635.1 Anaerolineae bacterium
ACAAACCACACTTTACCGGAAAATCCGCTTTTTTCCTGTCTCATTTTGGCGAAGGTATTGTAAGTGCGGGGTGTTTTTATTTCTCTCGGAATTTAATTTCTATATCAACAATTGCCAGTTCTTTTTGACTACGGAAGATCTTATAGAGGCGTTGTTCTAATGGTTGCTTTTGCGAATAGATAATTTTTCGTAAAAGCACTTTGCTTAGAAGTTCTATATCTTCGTGCAATGTCATGCGTAAAGGGTGTTCTGTATTATCCATCAACCAAAATGCGACAACTGGCGAACCGATAATATCGGCTAAGTCAGGGCGATTTACATACTGCTCTTCTCCCCAGTCGCGCTCGTGATACTGCACAAAATCCATAAAGTCCTGTAAATTCTCCGAAGAGATGATGTGTATTGCAGAAAGGCCATCGTCTGATTGATCTTCTGGTTGAGTGTTATTAGGTTGGCTGTCAGGCCGTATGTATCGACTACGCCGCCGCATATTAAAATCCTCGTTGCATTGTGCTTAACAATTTATTTATTATATCAAATTGATAGAGCAAGTTATACAAAAACCCATCCCTCAATTAAGGGATGGGGGACATCAGGCCAACGCTATAAGCCGCATTCTGTCGTGGATGGTCATCTATCTAGGATGCCCGTTGCCGGACACCTCACGCGGTTTACCCGATACGAGACGGGTCGCCTCATGGTATCTGCTTAACCTTGCGCCCGGTGGGGTTTGCCTGGCCGCGACTGTCACCAGTCGCGCCGGTGGTCTCTTACACCACCCTTTCACCCTCACATCGCACGGATGCGATGCACTCTACTCTCTGTTGCACTTGCCGTCAGCTTGCGCCGCCTGGCCGTTAGCCAGCACCGTACCCTGTGGCGTGCGGACTTTCCTCAGTTGAGCCGTAACCCAACCGCGACCATCTTGGTTGACCTGAATACACCCATTATAGAGTAGAGCAAGTGTGGGGTAAACGTCGGTTGTCAACGTGGATGCAGTGGCATTAGAATACATGTTGCCGGGCAACATCCCGGCGCTGTGTTGTTCAGTAACAGGTAGAGGCTATGACCGCACGGGCAAAACGCCAAACAAGCGCCCCCTTCTGGTTACAAAATATCCGCGATCATTGGCGACGGTTCTTCGCTGATGGCGACATTATGACGCTCGTCATCGTCACAGCGATGCTGCTCATCCCGCCTTTGGCGCTCCATGCGGCGGATTGGCCGCTGTCATTAGAGGTGATTATCCCGGTGGGCGTATTAAGCGCCGCGCTGGGCTTGATCTTCTCGCGGAGTCGTTTCGGCGAGTTGATGGCGCTCATTATCAGCAGCACATACGGCGTTTGCTTGGTGTTGATGCTCACAGCGATGACCGTTGATAGCAACATTGGCAACGGCATTTATACCGTCTTCGAACGTGCGATCCAGTGGATTGCCGATGCAACCGCAGAAGGCATCAACCAAGACGACATGGTGTTTACGTTGTTGGTGGCCTTGCTGTTTTGGTTTTTGGGGTATAACGCCGCGTGGCATACCTTCCGCATTGATCGCGTATGGCGGGTGATTTTACCGCCGGGGTTGATCTTATTTACCAACATCGTGTTTTACAGTGGCAACACCAACTTAGACGGCTACTTGGTCGGCTACCTGTTTTTATCATTGATCCTCATCGCCCGGTCTAACCTGGACAATCGCGAATGGGAATGGCACTCACGCGGTATTCGTATGCCGCGCCGTCTGCGCCGCCAGTTTATCAACTTAGGGGCGGTACTCGCGGCGGTGGTGGTCGCCGCTGGTTGGATTATCCCGTCGCAGGATCTCACCAAACAATCCGAGAGCTTCCGCGACTTTTTACAGTCCAACCCTGTGCGCGAAATCAGTGAGTTTTGGAGCCGGATGTTTTCGCCTATCGAAGCACAAGGCCCCACCACCGCCGATTATTACGGTGGCAATTCCCTTGAACTTGGCGGATCAATTCGCCTGGGCGATCAAGAGGTGTTTTATGTCGCCGTACCCAATGATGGCCGCCGCTATTATTGGCGCTCGCGGATATTCGACACCTACGAAGCAGGCCGCTGGACACCTGCTGCGCAGATCCGCTTGACCGACCGCGAAGCGCCAACCGATCTCCTCATTGAGCCGACACAATCCCGCGAGTTAGTACAACAGACATTTACCTCCGCGTTGAACGTCAACCGGATTGTGTACACCGCGCCGCAGCCGTTGCAAGTCGATTTACCGACAAGTACCGATCTCGCCTACACCGCGCCAGAATCTGCGGCGAACCGGACTATGAACGTTTCCGTCATTCGTCCAACAAGCATCATTGAACGTGGCGACAGTTATACAGCAACCAGTTTAATGAGCGTGGCAACAGCAGAAGAACTGCGCAGTGCTAGCACAACATACCCGGAATGGGTGACCGACCTTTATCTGTATGTGTCGCCTTCCGTGACGCAGCGCACCCGCGACTTGGCCTTACAAATCGTCACAGAAGCGCAAGCCACCACCGTCTACGATCGCGCCAAAGCCATTGAGGATTATCTGCGGCGCACCATCACCTACAACGAGACTATTCCGCTGCCCCCACGCGATCAAGACCCGGTTGATTGGGTGTTATTTGATTATCAGCAGGGATATTGCAATTACTACGCTTCCGCCATGATCGTGATGTTGCGCAGCTTGGGCATCCCCGCACGGATGGCCGCCGGGTTTGCACAGGGCAATTGGGATGCGGAACGGAGTGCATTTGTCGTCACGGAGCGTGACGCGCACACTTGGGTTGAAGTTTATTTCCCTGGTTATGGCTGGATCGAGTTTGAGCCGACGCAAGCACAAGCCGAACTCAACCGCGACGACCAACAGACCAACAACCAAGAGCAGGTCGCGCCACAAGCGCCCCCAACTTTTACGCCTACACCTTCACCTGTACCGACAAACACACTACCACCGACACCAACGGAGGACGGCGGTTCCGACAACGACGATCAAAACAGCAGCAATCCGCCGCCACCCACACCGACGTTTACGCCAACCCCCTCACCAACACCGACGGCCACGCCAGTTATCGTGCCAACGCAGCCCGCCCCCACACCGCCGGATTCAACGAACCCGATTTCGATGTTGTTGCCCGCGCTAGGCATTGTGTTGATCGGCTTGGTGGTCTTGTTCGTGCTGATGATGATTGCGTTGTTTATCTACTGGTGGTGGGAATGGCGCGGCATGGGCGGCCTCAGCCCGATTACACGCGCTTATGCTCGCTTAGAGCGTTACATTGGTTTGATCGGCATTCGCTTAGGCGATGAGGAAACTACCGAAGAACGGCGGCGACACATTATCCGGGCTATTCCTAAAGCACAGCGCCCGGTGACAGCCATCACACGCTTGTATACCACCGAGCGTTATGGTCCGCGCAACCCCAACCCCAACCGGGAAGCCCGCCGCACAGAAGCGGCAGAGGAAGCCTGGATTGATGCACGCAGCAATATCTTGCGACGGTGGGCGCGTAAATTCCGCTTCTGGCGGCGTGGAGACGATGATTAGTCGCTGATGCGTGCATCCTGGAGCTATGCCATAATACAGGGAAATAGCGAAGGGATGCACAACTATGACTGATTTTGACACATTACAAGATAAACTCGATGGACTGCGCCGTCGTTACCGCTTGCACCATCTGCACGATGCGATCAAACAAGTACAGACAGATTTTGCGCTGTTGGCGCGGCAATTACGGCGCATCCAAGATGCAGGCTATGCACAAGCACAAACACTTATAGACACGCTGCAAACACTCCGCACACAGTGGCACACCCGCGAAGATGCCATCACACAGAGCCTCACCACGCATATGCGCATGTTGCGTATGGAATTTAACGAAGCAGAAGAACAATTACAGATCGCCAAAAGACAACCGGACTCCGACGACCTGCGCCAAGACGCACAGGCCGAAATTGATGACCTTGAAGCGAAAATCCTAGATGCCGAGCGCGACATCGAAGCGCAGTTAACGCCGTATAAGCAACTCTTGCAAATCCGCCGCCGGGCTGATTTGATCGACTGGAGCTTGCCCCACTGGGAAGCGACCAGTGCCACCAAGCACCCCGGCGAAAGCCTCATCATCGCCGCCGATGCCGAATGGGTCATCTATCATGATCCAAGTGCCGACCCGGACGGCGTGCTTTTCTTAACCAATCAACGCTTGATCTTCGAGAAGAAAGAGAAGCAAGCGCGGCTTTTCGGGTTGATGGATGATGCCGTTGAGCAAGAGGTGCAATGGGCTGTTGACCTCAAGCAGATCACTGTGATCCAGACGGAAGACACGCCTAAAGAGATGCTGTATTTAACGCTGACCGAGGACGCATCGCATCAAAAAATTACGCTGGAGATGAAAGGCCAATCGGATAACGACGAATGG
>DAOTTT010000253.1:0-8055 GCA_034437635.1 Anaerolineae bacterium
ATTTCGTCGACAAATTCGATGTCTTTGTAGGCTTTGCCGATGAGTTCATCGTGCGCATAACCGAGCCAGCTCACCGCCCGCTGATTTACGTCTAAAATCTCACCGCTGGAAATATCCACGATCAAGATCGCGTCGTTAGCACTGTTGAACAACCGCTGATACTTATCTTCGACCTGCTGTAATTGCCGTTCACCTTCACGTTGGGCGGTCTGGCGGATAGCGGCCATGCTTGTTAGCCGCCGCTGGATCAAACGCATGTTCAGCGGCAGACGAAAACAATCGTCAATACCAGCATCAAGCAGGCGAGCAATAATCGCATCATTATTGCCACAAAACGCGAAGACTTGCCCCCCGTCATGCTTAAACGCGGCGATCACTTCCGCTGCGTCACGCCCCAATAAGGCCCCGTCCAACAAGACGAATGAAGGATGATGTACATCAAATAGACGTTGGCCGGTTGCTATATCGACAGCCTGAATAACCGTGTGCGCTAAAGCCCCGGCAATCTCTTGGCGGCGTGCTTCTACACGGTCAATGAGTAAGGTTGTTAACTGAGTTTCTGGTGGCATAAATGTATATCCTGATGGCTCATATTAGTATTATGAGCCAAACAGCAGTCATGTGCAACGCAAAAATCAACGCAGGGCATGACGACTGGTGACGGTCACGAAACGCGCCAACACACGCGCTAACACACCATACCACAGCGGAGAGAAGAGAAAGATTAAACCGAAAACAGCATTTAAGGTACGGCTATCCAGCAGCACACCCACAAGCGACAACCACAAACTCACGCCGACGGCGATCTGTGCAGCCCCTAAAACGCGCACTAACTGCCCCTCATAGCGGATTAACAAGGTGCCTAAAGGCGTTGGAATACGGAAAATCAAGCGGCGATCACGGATACCCCGCCAACCGCGCTCGATAATCCACGCGCCCAAGGCCAACCACAGGACATAAAACAGCCCTGCACAAATGACATTCACAAAACGTCCTTACTTTTTGAGCAATTTAAAAGCGATATTACGCCCGGCCTCACCATTATTATATGCCAGTCATATCCATAATCGCGTCAGGTCTTCCAGCATTTTAGCGTTGGTAATGTCGCCACAATCGACCGCCTCAAAGCCAATATCGGCAGCCAACACTGCCACCGTCGCTTTAGCGGCGCTGTCATCCCCACAGATGAACAAACTCGCGGGTACACCGTCAAACATGGGATCGAGTAATTGCTCCGCGCCGATGGTGTTAAAGGCTTTAATCACCTTGGCTTCCAGGATCATCCGGGCGATGGCTTCGCCAGCGGAACCGTTGCTATCTTTAGCGCCACCTGTCATGCGGTTGGTCGCATCAATGACGACCAATATGCTTCGTGCTATCCGGCACAACAAATTATCTGTAATATTGCTTATAGATACTTATTTTATCGAGTCTATGGATTTAGGCAATAGATTTACAGGCAGTAACAAGGCCATATTCGCGTTACAATAGAACACATACAGAGAACTACACCTGACGGAGTAATTTATGGCTTTTACGGTTGGCAACGATTTCGGCAAGTATCATATTGAGCGCAAGATCGGCGCGGGCGGGATGGCATCGGTCTATCAAGCGTATCAATCCCGGCTTGATCGGCGCGTGGCGATCAAAGTTATGCACCCTAATATCGCCCAGCAAGGTGACTTTTTAGCCCGCTTTGAGCGCGAAGCGCGTATCGTCGCCAAGCTGGATCATCCCAATATTGTCCCGATCTATGACTTTAATGAGGAAGACCATCAGCCGTACCTGGTGATGAAATACGTGGACGGGCAGACGCTCAAGCAGATGCAAACGAACGCGCCTGTATCCCACCAACAGATTATCACTTTGATGCAGCCG
This sequence comes from Anaerolineae bacterium, assembly GCA_034437635.1. Lineage (GTDB taxonomy): Bacteria > Chloroflexota > Anaerolineae > Aggregatilineales > Phototrophicaceae > J038. The sequence goes on from DAOTTT010000253.1 coordinate 1,879, forward strand.
ATCGCGGATGCGCTGGATTACGCCCATCAGCAGAGTATTTTGCACCGGGATATTAAGCCGTCTAACATTCTCATTGACGAGCGCGGCATCCCTTACTTAACGGACTTTGGCCTGGCACGTATGGCACAAGCCGGGGAAAGCACCATGAGCGCCGATGTCATGCTTGGTACGCCGCATTACATCAGCCCGGAGCAAGCCCAGGGCAACCAGGATTTAGACGCACGGACGGACGTTTATTCCCTGGGTATCGTCCAATATGAACTGCTCGCGGGGACGGTGCCCTTTATGGGGGATACATCCTATGCCATCATCCACAACCAGATTTACACGCCTGCGCCGCCTATCCGCCGCTTTAAGCCGGACTTGCCCGAAGCGGTCGAATTTGTCTTGAGTAAGGCGCTGGAGAAAAACCGCGATGATCGCTATCAAACGCCGGAGGCGCTCATGGATGATTTCAGCCGCGCATTACAAGGCGATGCCGTCACTGTACCGCCGCGTTTCGTCCGCACGGATAACGCCTCTGATGATTCAATCGTGCACCCAGATGGTAAGCAGCGGCCTAGCCCACCCGTGCCGCCTGCGCCGCCTAAAGCCGGGGTCGTCCAGGATTTACGCGAGTCCTTACGCGAAGCCCGCGATGATATTCGCTCATCGCTCAAAGATGCCGGGCGCGACATCCGCGAGTCGTTCCAAGAAGTGCGTAGCGACGTGCGCGAGTCCATCTGGGGCGGCGACCATAGCCGCAAGGCCAAAAACGACGACGAAGACCTCACCGAAGAAAAGCGCATCCGGCGTGATGTGGAAAAGCGCATCGCAGAACGCAATGATTTTTATACACACCTGGGCATCTATATCGCGGTCAACGCGATGCTGTGGATGATCTTTTTGCTGACGGGCAGCGACCATCCCTGGCCGTTGTATCCCATGTTCGGTTGGGGCATTGGCATCGTGGCGCATTATATTGAATATCGCAATGAGTACGGTGCGGGTCGCCTCCGTCGGGAGGAGATGATCGAAGAGGAGATCGCCCGCGAACGCCACCGCCGCGAGGCGATGGTGGGCAAGCGTAAAAATGACGAGTATTTTGTCGATGATGTCCGCCTGACCGAAGACGGCGAACTGACCGATAGCTTTGTCGATGACTATTATGCGGACGAGCAAGATTATCAAGGAGGCCGCCGATGATCTGGTTGCTAATCGGCTTTGGTATTATCTTTACCTTAGGCGTGTTCGCCTTTATGCAGACACGCCAAACGGCGGACGACACCCCCCGCACGCAAGAAGATATTTACCGCGAAGATGCGGTTGAACTGCCGCGTGTGCGCTTTAATGACGAAGGCGAACCGACCGATAGCTTTGTGCGTCAACTCAAGGACTTTGAGCCTAAAGAGGACGCGGAATGACCCGCATCGAGACGTATTGTGCCGGTACGCCAAGCGGTGATCGGCTCAATGAAGACACCTACTTTTTAGCAGAAGACGGTCATTTTCTGCTGGCCGCCGTCATGGATGGCGTGACGGATCGCTTGAAGTCCGATGCGCTGCGCATCAACTTCGAGACGCACTTTCGCGGGGAGGTCAACGGCTCGCGTTATGCCGCGTTGGTGGTGCGCGAGTCGTTGATGACAAGTTATTGGTATTACGCCCCCACTACGCCTAGCGACCTGCTTTTGGATGCTAACGCCGCTTTGCGCAGTCGCCTGGAAAGCGTCTATGGGCGTTTGAACGCCGCCGACATTTACCAGCGCGAGCCAGCACTTGCGCCCTATCAAGATGATCCGCGTTACTTCCGGCTGATTTTACCGGCGACAGTCGCCACGATCGCCCGCATTAACGTAGAGTCCAACGCGCTGGAATACGCGCATCTAGGCGATACGGAACTGCTGCTGTTTTATAAAGATGGTCGCGCAGAACGCGCTATCGTGCCGCAGCGACCCAACGCCGCCCAGGGTGCGCCGGATGTCATCCAAGAGACAGACCCACAAGTTGCCAAGTTCAAGCAATACGGCTTTAAGCACAATTACACCGACACCTACGGCCAAACGGACCCCAGCATCGGCGTAGGCGTGGTCAATGGCATGATCGAAGCGCGAGATTATCTCATCACCGGGCGCATTAATTTGATGGATGTCGTGGGCGTGGTCGTGTGTAGTGATGGTTTCATGTGGCCGCAACTGGATTGCGATTGCGACCACATGCGCCAGTTGATCGAAGCGGAAGGCTTGCGCGGTTACGTCATTCATCTACGGGCAGAGGAAGCCAGCGACCCGGAGCGCGAGCGTTACCCACGCCCCAAGGTGCATGACGATGCAACCGCGATCTACATCCAGCTTTAAATGTGTAGCAGCATCCGCACACCAACCGGAAGGCTGCTGATCGGGTTGGTGATGGCATCATTCGCGTCGATAAACTCCAACGCGACGAGCGCGATAACCAACAAAAACAGCAAAAGGAAAAAAGCAGGCCAAGCGACCGCGACAAGCACCGCGCCCATGATGCGTGTATCTTGTGTGAAGATAAACTCTAGCGGTTGGAAGACCACCGCTTCAAAGATGACCTGGCTTTTTGCCGCTGATTCGATCTGCCGCTGCACGGCCCAATTTGCGATGTCAGAGCCAAACAAGACCCCTATAAGATAGATAAAGCCGCCGATTACGATACCAACCAGCAAATACGTTCGTGTGGACATCGTCGCATAAACTCCAAGATACTACGGTAGATAAGTCCACTTTGATTATATCCCAAAACGCCCAACTTATTCAGCCGTCAAGTAACTACTCAGGTATGCTCTGATTTATATGCTGCCCCGGTTCAAAACCGGGGACTCACCGCAAAGCCCGTGAACGGGCTGTATAAAACGATATTTCGCGCTGGCTAGCCCATTTATGGACTTCCAAGCCTTTATGTAGCCATCGGCTTTGAGCCGATGCGGGATATAGGCTTTACCTGAGTAGTTACGCCGTCAAGCGCATAGGCCGCTTGATATTCTTGATTTTGTACCATGCGCATAAAACAGTTTTCCAGCGTATTATAAAGACAGGTAATGGTATGACAAAAAGGATAACATAATGCGCCGATTACTGCTGATTTTTCTGGTGGTGTTGCCTATATGGGGCATCAGCGCACAGAGCGACGATATTTTCATCATTGACTGTCCGTTCGGCTTACCAGATAGTGAGGCTGAAGGACAAACACTTGACTGTGGCGTTTTCGTCACCAACGAAGTCCCTGATAACCCCAACAGCAACGAAATTGAACTGACATTCGCCATACTTTACAGCACCGGTACGCCCGAACCTGACCCCATCATTTACCTGGAAGGCGGCCCCGGCGGGAGTGCGCTCATGGGCATTGACCTGTGGTATAACTCGCCGTATCGTGCCAACCGTGACATCATCTTGATCGATCAACGCGGCACGGGCTATTCGTTCCCCAATCTCACCTGCTTTGAGTTAGCCGACGACACAGCCGAATATGAAGACTTGCTCCAAGAATGTTATACACGCTTAACGCAAGAAGAAGATGTTGACCTCAGCCAATACAACACCATCAATAACGCCCGCGACATCGCAGATTTTGCCGTCGCGCTGGATTACGAGAGCTATAACCTGTTCGGTGTCTCCTATGGCACGCGCCTTGCCATGAACGTCATGCGCGATCACCCGGAGAATATACGCAGTGTCGTGCTGGACTCCGCGTATCCGCCGGTTGTGGATGCGTATGAAGAAAGCGGCATCAACACCGTGCGCGTCTTTGAGCAACTATTTAACGATTGCAACGCAAATACAACCTGTAGCACCGCATACCCCAACTTAAGAGCCAGCTTCTATGCAACTGTTGATCGCCTGAACGCTAATCCCACTTTTATAGATGACGAATTCGGGGAATTGACAGGCGATGATTTCGTTAACGTGTTATTTGAGTATTTTTATAGCACATCAATCGTGCCCTATATGCCGCGCATTATCCATAATGCTAACAATGGCGATTTTGAGACGTTCTTGGCGGTGTGGTATGGCGAATTACCGCCGATGGATGAAGCCGCCGAGATAGAAGATTTTTTCATTGATGATGAGGTGTTCATCTTCGCGGATGAAATGCTGTTCGCTTCCGATGTGCTGGACGATGACACTTATTTTGCGCTGCTTGATGAGGTCGAACTGCTCAACGACGGAACCGCGACCCTTGACAGTATCAGCGACATCATAAACAGGTATTTCGATCTGGATGACGCGCTGTTCCTCAACGATCTGCTACGTGATCTTTCAGCGGATGAAATCGCACAAATCCCGGCGGCGTTATTTTATGAGGACGTGAGCGATGCCGACGGCATGTTCAACGCGGTGGAGTGTAACGAAGAAGTGCCGTTTAACACCGTCGCGGACATCGAGCAATTGGACTTAGAGTTCAACGTGCCGGAGTCCATCTCTGCAATAGGCATTTTCGGCCTGGAAGATATGCAATCAACCTGCGCGATCTGGCAATCCGGCCAAGCGCCCGCCATTGAGGACGCAGCCATCGTGAGCGATGTCCCGACGCTGGTTCTCGCCGGGTATTATGACCCGATCACCCCGCCAGCGTGGGGGCGTGTCGCCGCAGAGACCTTAAGCAACAGTTTCTTCTACGTGTTCCCCGGTGTCGGCCATGCCGTGATCGACGGCGGCGACTGCCCGGTGAGCGTGGCAGGTGCGTTCTTAAACGATCCTACCACCGCGCCGGATACAACCTGCATCGCTAGCATGAGCGTGCGCTTCGAGTAGAATCAATCTTGCACAGGGGCGATCCGCCGGATTGCCCCATACTACACGCCCTCTAACACCGTATTCTGCATGTGGAGCATACGCTTGTAAATGCCATCATGGGCGACAAGATCGGCATGGGTACCACGCTCCGCCACTTGGCCGCCCTCTAATACGATGATCTCATCCGCTTTATCCAGCAACGTGAGCCGATGCGTGATGACCAACAAAGCGCGATCTTCCCGCGCTGCATAGACCGTCTGCAAGATGCGGCGCTCCGTCACAGCATCAAGGTTAGCCGTCGCTTCGTCCAATACCAAGATCGGCGCATCTTTGAGCAACGCCCGCGCTAAAGCCACGCGCTGCCGCTCCCCGCCGCTGAGAGCTGCGCCGCCTTCCCCGGCCATCGTCATATAACCCTTGGGCAACGCCTCAATAAAATCGTGGATTTGCGCCCGGCGTGCCGCGTTGAACACGTCATCTTCCGTCGCGTTATCGCGGGCGATGCGAATATTCTCGCGGATGGTGGTGTTAAACAAGTGCGTGCGCTGTGACATCACCCCAAAACGCTGATGCACATCATTTTGCAGCATGTCGCGGGCGTTCACGCCGCCCAAGGTGATCGTGCCGTGTTCGTAGTCGTAGAAGCGCAAGAGCAAGTTAACCAAGGTGGATTTCCCCGCGCCGCTTGCGCCCACAATGGCGATCATCCTGCCCGGTTCCAGCGTAAAGCTCAGGCCGTCCAGCGCGGGCGGGTCGTCCGGCGCATACTGAAAGCGCAGATTATCCACCTTGAGCACAGATTGTTGCGGCGGCTCGGCGGGTTGCGCTGGCTCGGTGACGGCGGGTTCTGTATCGACAATTTCAAACAGACGCTCGGCAGCGGCGAGGTTCGCACCGAGATGATGGGCAGCCGGCACCAAAGGCATAATCGCCTCATACGCGGCAATCGTCATCAGCGCCATTGTGCCAAGCAAAATCGGCTCAATGCGGCCAATGGCAACGACCATCACGGCCAGCGCCGTAAGATGCGTCATCATCGTGAGTGCGCCCGTGCCGAAGCCATCAAGCAAGGCCATGCGCCGCTCTTTGACAGCCAAGCGGGTATTCTCAGCTTCCAGCGCCGCCATGAGTTTACCTTCCATGCCATAGGCGACGGCATCAGTCATGCCCTGGATGTTATCCACCAACCCGGCGTTAAGCTCGCTGCGGGCGTGTATCATATCCCGGCCTGGCCCCTGTCCAGTCACCCAGGCGAACCAGGGTAAAAGCGTAGCCGTCGCCAGCATCATCACCCCAGCGACTACCGCCATCAGCGGATCAAAGAAGCCCATGAAGATGGTCAAGCCTAGGCCAACGACCAAAGCCACAATCGGCGGGGCGATGACGCGCAAGAAGATATTTTCCAGTTCTTCGACATCGGCCACCACACGCCCAAG
>DAOTTT010000254.1:0-7696 GCA_034437635.1 Anaerolineae bacterium
GTTGTCCATCCAGCACCCACACCACCCCGGCGACGTTCACCACAGCTTGCACCGTTGCGGATGCACCGGGGTTTTGATCGCCCTCATACACGCCCAACCCCGCCGATGTGCCGAGAAAGGCCGCCAGATACCCCCCGGCGGAATGCCCCCAAACGCCGGTGCGCTGCGGGTCAATGTGATAGCGTTGGGCATTTTGCCGCAACCACCGCACCGCCGCCTTTGCATCGTGGATCTGCGCCGGGAAGCGAGCTTCGTGGCTAAAGCGATACTGTATGCTGGCCGTCACGTAGCCCGCACGGGTCAAAAAGTCACTGATGTGACGGTCTTTATCCCCGCTTTGCCATCCACCGGGGTGCATAAACACCAAGGCCGGGGCCGGGTCCGGCGGCAGCGGGTCGGGCTGCGCTAAATCCAGGTATAAAGGGCGGGCGGGTGTTTGTGCAAAAGGCAGGTCATCATGATAGGTGATTGCCATTATCATTCCTTTGACTTATCTCTTTACGCTACCTCAATAGTACCGCAGACCCAGCCATAACAGGACGCTAACCATTCCATGTACAAAACCCTATCAATTTTTTGACTCTATCTTTAACGTGCTTGCACTGCGCTATGGTATGATTATTAAAAGAAAAGAATATCATTAAGCGCATTATCGAAGGCTAATGCTATGCGGAAAATCATCAAAAAACTCATACGTATACTCGATGGTACCCCGCAGGCCTACGGCAAAAAAGAGGGTGGGCAAAGCGTAGTAGAAATCGCTCTCGTTACGCCGCTACTCATTATTATGCTGGCAGGTCTCGTGGAAATCGGTTGGTTTGCACGGAATTATCTCCAATTGATGGAAGGCTCCCGCGTGGGGGCACGGCGTGGTGCGACGCTCCAAGAGGAGTTTAGCCCCACACAGTGGAACGAAAATGCAAGTCTGTTTCATCTTGCACCTAACGATCATGACCCTGAATACTTAACGCTTCCAGTCGGCAATTACGACCAACCAGGGACTCAGCTTTATCTTCAGGCCTTGCGCCAGAACTCACGCGCTTGCCCCCCTCGCCCTGATGACACAGCGAATTTCGAACCCAGCCAAGTCGGGTTCTATAATCTGGTCTTGTGTCAGATATTGGACACCTTAGACCCGCTAGAGATCAACCTGGATAACGACATTGATGATATTGTCATCTCCGTTTTTTCTATTCTCGTCGTTGACAATAGGCCAATCACAGCCGGGGGCGATATTGACTTAGCCAGCACATTCACCATTCAAAACGGTGAGTTCGACCAAACCGGTCATATCGCCGTTGTAGTTGGCCGTTGGCCGACCACAGCGAATGAATGTAATGTGTGGTTCCCTAAAGCGGGGGGCGGCTCCCCTGTCTTGTTTGACGGCTCCAACATTAGCGCAATCTACGAGCGCGACCCATTCGATTATTATGATCAAGTCAATGTCGGCAACAGCTACGGTGTCAATGTTGAAGATGTATTTGGCGACCATGACAATAACCCTAGCACCCCCAATATACGGGTAGGTACTTATCCCTTAGAGCTAGCGGATTTCGACCCAACACTCATTAACAATCGAGGCGAAATGGGGGCATGGGTCTCGCCGGGATGGGATGATTATCGTAGCGCCGACATCAGAAACCGCGAGATGGTACGCGGGTTCGCGTATACCGGGCAACGCCGGGTGTATGGCATCACGCGATTCTTTGGCGGTGTGGAATACGAACTCCAGTGTTGGGGGTCGGATAAAGATGTAGCATGGGTACAAGAGCGCCTCAATAATGATGGCTTTGTGCTATCGACAGCGGAGATTGACGCGATGCGCAGCGGCCCCGGTGGGCCGAACTTCTGCCGTGATGGTGACGGCACTTATTGCGATCAACGCGAGTTCTTGCCTAACAACGGCATCGTGCTTGTAGAGATCTACTGGCAACATCAGCTCTTGCTCCAAGATATGCCGGTATTCTCACCGGTTTACAACTTCCTGAACGACGAGCAAACTACGATCGAAGTCTGGGCGGCCTTCCCCACTGTGACGGTCATCCCAGAAGTCCGATACACTGTCGATCCAGCAGAGTTTATTGATTAGGGATCAGTCTACTATGGTAAAACGTTACGTACGCAGGCTTTATAGGCGCGGGCAACTCGGTCAGTCGATCATCATCCTGGCATTGGGCATGATCGCCCTGCTCGGATTTGTCGGCCTGACAACCGATATTTCGCTCCTTTTTGTACGCTACAGTACGCTCCGGCGTGCCGTAGACAGCGCCGCGATTGCAGCGGCCAGCCAAGTCCGGCAGACGGGGGGCGACCCTAGCGAAATCGCTTATAGCGATACGATCGCCCGTGCGAGTCTATCTGCTCGGCAGTTCATCGAGTTCCACGGCCTCGACCCGACATCGGTCTGGGTAGAAATGTGCGAGAACCAACCACGCGAAGACTTAGACACGAACCGTGCTGGCCTTCAAAATGAACCCGGTAACATTACCGAAGCACGAAATAACTATATCAATACAGAAGGCGCAGCTACCGAAACAGAACGTGACATCCGACAAAATACCCGTGTGATACTCATTAATGCGTTGGTTAATTATGGCAATAGCACCGGCGTAGAACTTAGCGACGACACCACATCCACGCGGACAATCTACGAAAATCGATTATCTGACTGGACGAGCGCCAAAAACGACACCACATGGGATGCGTTGGAAGCAGCCAGCGAGAGTTACATCGAGCAGCTAGAAAACGACATCCTATTACAACTTGACGATCAAGAAATCTGTACGGAAGACCAGCGCAAGTTAGTGCGCGTCACCGCACAGATCGAGTCCGAGACGGTGTTCTTGCGATTGCTCGGTTGGGATAACATCACCCTGGAAGCGTCTGCGATCTCCGAGACAGCGGTTTTGGACGTGGTGCTCATCATGGACGTGTCCGAGTCCATGCTGACGGAGACAACCTATAACGATTGGGCACAGCTTAACTTGGGCACGGCGTATATCCCGCCCTTGCTGGAAAACCCCGCCTCCCCCAACAGCTTGGGTGGCAATGATATTCTATCGCGGTTGGCAGCCGAAGGGTTTATCCTGCAAGATTACGACACACAACCAGACCCACCAACAGTCCGCGCAGGTGCGAGTAGCCTGCCGGCAGCATGGAGTGGCTATTCTGTCTTCCATCCACTCGGCACAGATTATCGCCCCGGCCCTAGCGGGGTCAACACAGGGCCAGTGGAACCACCGACGCAATCCCAATGGTACGAGTACTTCTGGCTAGATTACGTCATGGGGCGCTGGCAAGGCGAGATCAACTGTCGTTTATATTTCCGTGATACCAATGGCAATTGGTTAGGTGACGAAACAACGGATGGTTGCTCTGGGCAAGTGCCAGCATTCGACTCAAGCGGCCCCTCCGGTGGCTTGTTAGCAACACAGCAGGCTCACCCAGCTTATAGTGTAGAGTCTTTCGTGCCGCAGGCCATCGCCAATACCGGCATTGAACAAGGGCACCCGCGCCCGGCGTGCCGTGTACGCTTCTGGCCGTTCTCGACCAGTTGGGACTTAACCAATGACTGGCCGGCTTATAACGATGGCGACGTAAACAGCCTGGCGGAATTGTATGATGATCCTAACGGGGGCAATCTGAGCCATAACGATTGGCCTAACATTCAGAATTGGGATAGCCCGAACAACTCGCAACCGCGCTTTAGCGGCTTTGTACCGACCTATAACTTCTATGGTTGTTGTAACGACCCGGCCTCCGGCATTGGCGTTTCCGACGGCATCCCGAATGATGAAGCAGCCGGCATTGAAAACGGTGAATTTTATATCACTGACTCATCAATTATAGTGGGGGGTTCTAATGGACAAGCCCTGGGCACTGTCATTCCGACGGGAGATGGTGTTTTGCCAGATGGCAATTTCTCTGACCTGGTCTGCCAGCCGTTTAAACAAGCGCGTGATGCGACCCGCGCCTTCTTGAGCCGCATCGACTTTTTGCGCGGCGACCGCGTGGCGTTCGTCACATTCGACCGCAGCGCCTTCTTGATTGACCCTGATGGGCAAGGTCAAGCAACTACCCATATGTTAGAAACATACACAGAAGCTGAGTTTACGCTCAACCAATATGTGGGGGTGCGTGCAGAACCAAACTACTACGTTTGGAATGAAGACAACGGTGGTTGGGATGGTTTTAGCGCCGGGTTTGACGATGAAGGTAACCCCATTGAAATTGACTATAATGCCTTGCCAGACCCTGCAATCGATAGTGAATCCGATACCAACCAACCCCAAGCGGTTAATTACCCCGTATACGGGAACTGCTTCGTCCAAAATGCGATGCTGCAATACCCCTACACGCTCTATTCATCGCGTAATGTCGCGCCTTACGAAATCCCGGATCCTAACGCTGATATTGGCGGATACATTGCCAACTACGCCTCTAGCTTCCCGGCGATGGCGGATAAGCATACGCCCGATTACCTTGCGGAAGAATGGCGCAACTATATCTCTAACGCGGTAGTTGATGGCACAATCCTTAGCGAATACAATACGTTCGGAGAAGGGAACGCCATCCCGCGTGTCCAGCGCAGTTACGAGCGCCAAGCGATGTGTCGCGGCACTAACGTAGGAGCGGCCCTGCGCGAATCTGGTAGCGCCCTGACTGACCCACTGACCACCCGCCGTGAAGGGGCTGTGTGGATTATGATCTTGCTTGGTGACGGCGCAGCCGGTGCAAGTGACCCAACACGTAATGCGGGGTTCCAACCAATAGGCTTTGCCCCCTATGTAGAAAACAGCCGGTTTGATTGGCGTGAAGCCGTCGCTGATCCTAGTGAGCCAGGCGATACCCCATCAGTATCAGATTACGGAAGTCCTGCATCAGAATATGGTGCTTATGGGCTATGCCCTTATGGGGTTCCCGGTGCCATTGACGGTTCAATTTCGGCGCGTGTTGGCGAGTTAGTCAACGGTAACCCGAATGCCTTCCCGTGGTGTTCGGACGGCAAGCCACTTACCCGCCACTTCTGCATCGCAGGCGAGAGAACCGTTGGTTGGGATGAAACACTTGACCCCGCCCAGAGCTTCGGGCATGGCTTCCAGCCGAACGCGCTTGATCGTGATTTCCGCTTTGAGATCGCGCCTGACGAGGGCACCTATCTCGCGGATCCAGACACTTATGTGCGCCCGATCCCGCCGGAGCTTAACGACCTCATCAGCGATACCCAATGGCTGTTACAAGAGAACGAGCGCCTTGGCACGATCTTTGACGTGGACTTAGGTAATTGGAGCGACCCAACCAGCCCATGTGACCCGCTCTACGATGTGGACGACTACGCCCGCGATTGGGCCGACTTCATCGCCGGGGTGGATGACGAAAGCGGTACCGCACAGTTACCGACGATCTTTACGATCGGCTTCGGCCTCCGCTTTGAAAATGGCGATGTTGATGGCGACGGCGACCTATGTGATGACAACGTCGAAGACTGCCTGGGTGAAGAACTGCTGCGTTACATCGCAGATGCGGGCGATAACTTCCGCATTGATAACGACTTCCAGCAAGATTTACGCGATAACGGCGAGCAATGGCGCGTGCGCTCCGCCCTGTTTGGGTACGCGACGGCAGATGGCTCGATTAACGATAACGACGAATTATTCTGGGGACCGAAGGACTCATGCGAAGCAGACTTCTACGGGGACCCCAGCACCCCCACATGGCCGTCATACATCGAGTCCTTGGGTGGTGTACCGCCGGAGTTAGTGGCAGATTATGAAAATGTGGTGCGCACACGTAACGCCCGCGAAAATTGCGGCAACTACTACAACGCGCCTACGTCATCAGAACTGGAACGGGTGTTTGACGACATCGCATCGCGCATGTTCACCCGCTTGACCGGCTAAGAGATCAAAGCAAGCTGTCCGGGGTTCGCTCTAAAGAAACCCCGGACATAGTGAGGAGATGATAGAGATGATAGAACACATAAGACAAAAGCGCAGAGGCCAAACGTTAGCGGAGTTCGCGCTGACGTTACCCTTACTGTTGCTATTGATCTTCGGTGTGGTCGAGTTTGGGCGTATGTTCCAAGCGTGGGTGACAATCCAGAATGCAGCCCGCGAAGCAGCCCGTTACACCACCACCGGTCAATTCAACGAAGAACGCTACAGCCTGACAAACAACGTCTACTGTGATATTGAGGATGTGCCTAGTACCACAGCCTCCGCCCCGCAAAATGGGGGTATTGCCATATCCGGGGATGGCTTCTCCGGTGAAAATCTGTATGCCACATTCTACGACAACAGCGACTGCTTCCCTGGGCCAGAAAGTGACCAGTTACGCCGGGACATCATGCGCTTGACCTCTATTTATGAGGTTGCTCGACGCGGTGCAGCCGGGTTATCCTTAGAAGATAGCTTTGTCGATGGTAGTGACGCGGCGATGTACCAGCAGTTAGCTGCGAATTGGGTAAACCCCAAGCCACGCAGCGAAAGCCCAGGCTTCTTTGAAGTCACCGTTTGTAGTGAACGCGGTTTCTTGGATGAAGGCTCCGAACCCTTCGACGAAAACTTCCCGACCCAACGGTTTGTCATGATCGACAGCATCGACGACCTACCCGCCGGGTACCCGCACGAGTTCCAAACACCGTTCTGTATGTTGAACGAAGTGAAGCAATTTAGCGGCAACCCTGCATCGGACTCGAACCATAGTTATCCCTGGTTAGACGCAGGTGGCCCTGGTGATCGGGTGACAGTTGTTGTGACGTTCAACCATCCGCTCATTACACCGTTACCCTTTACAGACTTTTTGACAATCCGTGCGCGGCGCTCCGGCGTTAACGAGACGTTTACGACATCGCGTGCGTTGAATGCGATCTCTAGTGGTGCGTTGCAGACGGGTGTACAACCACCCCGCGAGACCCCCGTCCCGACGAGCACATTAACACCAACAGATACGCCGATCACCCCACCAACTGACGAGTCGATCGACGACGATCCAGATGATCCGATCGACGAGACATCAACGCCAGAGCCATTTACGTGTGATCGCATCGAAGTGAGCGACATCAACTTCTTCCGCAATACCGTGTATTTCGTCATCGACAATTACAACTACCAAGATGCGGAACTGAAATGGTCCAAGCTCTTCTGGGAAGTCCATCCAGAGTATCCAGAAATGTTCTTGCAAGTGACTGCGCTCGACTCCGCAGGAACGGGCGGTGTCGTCAACTGGACAGGTATACGCCGTGACCGTCCGTTTGTACTGGCTGACCCAGCCGCAAACAGCGAGTCCGACTTGACAGCCGACGAAGTTGACTTCTGGAATTTACAGCCACGCGCTATCCCAGGTACGTCGAGCAGTGGCGGCGGCTTTGCGCGGTCATTCTTAGAAGCCCGCTTCGCTAATGTCGATACCATCGGATTTAGCGCCAATAACCCTAACGGCCTCACGGCATTGGACTTTGGCAGTTCCGCTATTTCGATCAGCTATCCAGGCGTGCCGGACTGTGTCATCACACTGCCGACTGCGGCTGAGACCCCACCAACGGAAACGCCCACCCCTGATGGCATACCGACAGCGACTTGGACACCGGACTGTGCATCAGAAAATATCAGCGTAGCCTTCGAGAGCTTTGAGACATTCGGTGTAGTCAAGCTTCGTGTGGAAAATCGCCGTAATCGTCCGTCACCGATGCTTGGTT
>DAOTTT010000255.1:0-4405 GCA_034437635.1 Anaerolineae bacterium
CTCGCGCATCTCGTAGACCGCTGGCCGCGCACATTTGCCCGCATCCATCGCCTAGAAAAAGCCATCGCACAATTTGCGCCCTTTACCGTCCTCAATGATCATTATCTGATACTGTTCGAGCGCAAATCATGACATTTAAAACAGTCTGCCCGCTATGTGGCGATGAGTTAGACGAACAAAACTACTGTGCCCAAGATGACACCACTTACCCCTGTGTGAACGGCATTTGGCGCTTTTTACCGCCGGAACGCGGCGCGTATTTTGCGCCCTTCATCACTGATTATGAGGCGATCCGCACAGGGGAAGGGCGCGGCAGCCAGCAGAGCGCATGGTATCGTGCGCTGCCCTATGCACAACCGGATACGCCCTTCGCGGACGATTGGCGCATCCGGGCGAAAAGCTACGAAACCCTGTGCAAGCGCGTGCTCACATCATCGGGATTATCCATCGTGGATGTTGGCGCGGGCAATAGTTGGCTCAGTCATCGCCTGGCGGCAGCAGGGCACCATGTCGCCGCTGTGGATTTACTCGTCAATGATGCCGATGGACTAGGCGCAAAATGCCATTATCCGGTGGAGTTTGCGTCGTATCAAGCCGAGTTTGACCACTTACCCTTTGCTGCGGCGCAATTTGACTATGTGATTTTCAACGGCGTTTTCCATTATTCAGAAGACTATGACCGCACATTGACCGAAGCCCGGCGCATACTCAAACCGGGCGGCGGCATCGTCATCATGGATACACCCGTTTATCACGATGCAAGCAGCGGCCAGCAGATGCTCAAAGAGCGCGAAACCTACTTTAAACAGCACTACGGCACGCCATCCAACCATCTACAATCTGAAGGTTATTTGACCTATGATCGTCTTAAAAAGCTGAACTGGCAATGGCAACGCTGGACACCATTTTACGGTCTACGCTGGCACCTCAAACCGCTAAGGGCGCGGTTACGCGGTCACCGCGAACCGGCTAAATTCCATGTACTGGTGGGGAGAATGAACTGATGTTACGCGGCTTGTATCGGCGTGGATTGGGGCTATTTAGCCGATGGCATTATCGCAAGCGATACCGCCATCTGGTGATCGAATACGTTCACGATAAGCCTTTTGTCGTACTGCCGGATGTATTTAACCCGGTGATCTTCCGTTCCGGCGGTTTTTTGGTCGCGCAATTGCCGCAACACCTCACGTCATCCATGCACGTTTTGGATATGGGCACGGGTTCCGGTGTAGGTGCGATATTCGCCGCACAGATCGCCGCACAGGTCACCGCCACGGACATCAACCCGGAGGCGGTGCGGTGTACCCGCATGAACGCCCTCTTGAACAAGTGCGAAGACCGTGTGTGTGTGGTAGAAAGCGATCTCTTTGCCGGGTTGTCGCCGGATGTACAGTATGATGTGGTATTGTTCAATCCGCCATACTTCCGGGGAGAACCGCATGATTTGCACGATCATGCGTGGCGGTCGGTGGATACAGTCGAGCGGTTCGCCGCCCAACTGCCTGAGCGGTTGACGGCCCACGGCTTTGCGCTGATGGTGCTTTCCACAGATGGCGAAACACCGGCATTTTTGCACGCCTTCCATACAGCTGGGTTAAGTGTGCAGACCGTCGCCACCCGCGACTACTTCAATGAAATTATGCGCGTCTATCGCTTGGAGAAAAACGCATGATACTACTCTATAATCCCCCTAGTTCATCAACTAAAAAGCCCGTTTTGCCGATGTCGCTATTGGCTTTAGGGGCGATGCTAGAAGGCCGCCACGACTATCAGATTATCGACGGCAACCTGCTAGACAATCCGTTAGATACACTCCAAACCGCCATCCGTGAGCATAACGCAACTATTCTCGGCGTGACGGTCATGCCGGGGCCACAACTCGCGGATGCCGCGCCGATGTGCAAAGCCCTTAAAGCGACATTTCCCGATCTCACCATCATCTGGGGCGGCTATTTCCCGACGCAGCATTATGACATCGCCCTCCAAGCGGATTATGTCGATTATGTAGTACGCGGACATGGCGAAGAAGCATTTATCAACCTGCTGGACGTGCTAGAACGTGGCGGCGTGCCGGTATCGCTCAACGGTGTGGCATATAAACAAGGCGATGACATCATCAGCAACGCTCCCGCGCCGATCCCACACCCCAAGAACTTACCCGATTTTCCGTATCATCGCATCGACCTTGAGCGTTATGTCCGGCGTACATTTATGGGCGAGCGCACCCTATCGCATCATTCCAGTTATGGATGCCCGTTCTTTTGCAACTTCTGCGCGGTAGTGAACATGGTCAATGGGCGCTGGCTGGCACAAACCGCCGAGCAAACCGCTGGTACCGTACGCTGGTTGGTGGAACAGCATCAACTTGATGCGGTGGAATTCTATGATAACAACTTCTTCACCAGCGAAAAACGCATCGCCGCCTTTAGCGAGCAAATTATGGATTTAAACATCGCCTGGTGGGGCGAAGGCCGCATCGACACGATGATTGATTATAGCGATGACACCTGGGCGCTCATGCGCGATAGTGGCCTACGCATGGTGTTCTTAGGCGCGGAGTCCGGCTCTGATGAAACGCTCAAGCGCATGGACAAAGGCGGTAGAGCGTCCATACAAAAAACGCTCGAAATCGCCGCGAAAATGCGCCACTACAACATCGTGCCGGAAATGTCATTTGTCGTCGGCAATCCGCCAGAGCCAGAGCGCGACACTGCCCAAACGCTGGACTTTATCCGCAAGGTCAAGCAGGTGAACCCGCATACGGAAATCATCATCTATGTGTATACACCTGTGCCGCTATCCGGCGATCTGTACGAGCAGGCCAAAGCGGACGGCTTCGCCTTCCCGGAGACGATAGAGGGCTGGCTGAGTGCAGAATGGCAAGATTTTGTGCAGCGGCGTAGCGTTAACATGCCCTGGATGAAAGACCCCATCCGGCATAAGGTGCGTAACTTTGAGCGCGTCCTCAACGCATACTATCCCACCATTACCGACGTAAAAAATCAACGATGGCGCGGGCTACTGCGTGCCGTGAGCGCCCTGCGCTATCATACGCGCTTCTACAAATACCCCTTAGAACTCAAAGCGATGCAAAAACTGCTGCATTATCAACGGCCAGAAACCAGCGGATTTTAGACAGTGGCGCGTTTCATCAAGCAGCGTAAGCTCTTGCGGCGAGCGTGGATTGTCGCGCAAAATTCGCTCAACAGCTTGCTGCAACCGCTGCTGAACATTGCGATTTCGCTCCTCGTCGTGCGGATCGCGTCAGATGCGTTGTGGGGTGGCTTCGTTGCCGTGTTGATCGGCGTACAAATTGGCGGTCAAGTCGCCGCATGGGGCAGCCGAGAATATTTATTGCGTGCGTTTAGCCGCCAACCGGATCAAATCCGCACAGTATGGCAAGATGCCCTCAGCGCCCGTTTACCTTTGCTTGCGTTAGTCAGTGTGGGCTGGCTCATCGCCTATCCTGCGCATATCATCCCCGTCTTGCTGTGGGGTATCGCGGCCTTCTGGTGGATGTCGTTTGATGCCGTGATGATCTATCGCCGCTGGTTTTTATTCGCGCTTGGCGTGGAGATTATCAGCACATGCTTGATCGTCAGTGGTATTGTATTCAGCGGCGTGACCGTCAACAGCTTGATCTGGTTATTCGCCATCGGCCAGAGCGTAAAAGCCATCATCTACAGTTGGCGCTTCCGCGATGTGTTGAAGGGTTGGGAATGGCACACCGATCGCACTTTTCTACGGCAAGCATGGCCGTTTTTTCTGCTTGGCTTTAGCGGGATGCTTGGCTCACGCATTGATTTATACGCGGTCAGTTGGCTGCGCGGTGACGTTGAAACCGGGCAGTATCAGGTCTTCATGAACTTGATGCTCTACTTGCAAGCCTTAGCTCAATTTATACTGTTGCCTTATCTCAAAAGCGTCTATCGCCTGGAAGACAGCAGCATTTACAAGTTAGCGCGGCGCTTGTTTATCTTCGGCACGCTGATTTTACCGCCTGTTTTGATCGGCGCGGATTTGCTATTCAAGCAACTATATGACATTCAATACACCACAGAATTTATCATCCTCGGTGGGTTGTTCGTACTGCCCTTATACGGCTATCTGCCATTGATTCACCGCTTGTATAAACGCGATGAGCAAATCCGTGTGCTATGGGCAAATGTCATCAGCGCGGCGGGCAACTTCACGTTGAACCTTATCTTGCTGCCACGTATGGGCATTACAGGCGCACTCCTTGCCAGCGCGGTGATGCAGTGGTTTTTGTTGGCGTACTATCTATGGATTTCATCGTCAATTACCACTCGCTAAAGCGGGTGGCTTGCCCCTGACTCCGAGGAGTCGGTGCTTAAGGGACGATTGACTTGCGTCCCATCGTCACAAAGTCCTTGCCTTGCGACGA
>DAOTTT010000256.1:0-3558 GCA_034437635.1 Anaerolineae bacterium
CCGGCGAGATGGTCACCGAGTTCGTCGGTCATACAGGCATCGTGACCAGCGTTGACTTTAACGCCGATGGCTCACAGATGTTATCGGCTTCAACTGACCAGACCATGCGCCTATGGGACACCAACACCGGGGAAGAAACCCAACAATACAGCGGTACAGATAGCGTTTTCTTTGAAGTCGCACTTTCTGATGATGGTCGTATTGCTGCATCCAGTCATGGCGATGAGACATTAGCCGACGGTCAGCCCGTAGAAGCACAGGATCGCAAAACGCGCGTGTGGGATGTAGAGACAGGCGAAATCTTACACGAACTGACTATCCCTGGCACCGGGTGGGTGCGCTCTGTAACCTTGAGCAACGATGGTAGTTTGGTCGCTTCGGCTTCTTGGGGTGGCGGCATCGGTGGCACGATTGTGGTATGGAATACCGAAACAGGCGAAGAGATCCAGCAGATATTTGGTCACAATGATCTCCTTGCGGGCATCAATTTTTTCAGCGATGCAGAGCGTATTGTCTCCGGTTCGTGGGATCGCACAGTGCGCGTTTGGGATGTACTTACAGGCATTGAAGTACAACGCTTTGATGTGGTCAACGACCTGATTATGGATGTCGCAATCAGCGCGGATGATGCGTTTATCATGGCGCTTACAGGGGACATCGGCGGTAATGAGATCACCAGAGAAAACGAAAGTTCGCTTGACCCAAGCGCCTGGTTAATCGACCTACAAACCCGCGCTCAGATTAGCACGTTCACCGGGCACGAGGACTGGCCTTGGAGCATAGATATTGCGCCATCCGGTGATTACATCATATCCGGCTCTGGCCCCCTGTTCCCTGATCGAGTTGAAGGTGAATATGACAATACTATTCGCGTATGGTCAACGGCAACTAACGAAGAGCTTTTCCAGATTGCCCCACACGAAAGCACAATAGAAGCGGTGCGCTTTAGCCCTGATGGTGAAATAGTGGCCTCCGGCTCCTGGGATGGTCAAGTTATTTTATGGGATTTCAACGCGCCAGAGCTTGAAGAAATGCGTCGCTTAACCTTCAACGAAGATGACGGTGTGCGTGTTTTAAACGTCGCCTTCTCCCCTGATGGCGAGCTTATCGCCGCAGGTAGCGGTGATGGCACTGTCGTCATTTGGCGCGTGGCGACCGGCGAACGCTTGATCCAATTCGGTGACCATACCGACTCAGTAGCGGGTATCGCCTTCTCTCCTGATGGGGATCGCGTGGCGACTGGCTCCTGGGATAGCACCGCCGCTTTATGGGATGTGGAAACAGGCGAAAAGCTGACGACATTCAACGGCCATCAGGCGCTCATCAATGATATTGCATACAGTCCTAACGGGGATACAGTGCTCACCGGGTCATGGGATGCGACAGTACGCCTATGGGACGTGGAAACAGGCGCAGAGCTGACGCAGCTTGTCGGTCATAACGACCGAGTACAATCAGTCACCTACAGCGAAGATGGCACCCTAGCACTGAGCGGTTCTGCGGACACAACTATGCGCTTATGGAATATCGCAGAAAGCCAAGAGTTATTTTTGTTCCCTGGGCATACTGACTGGGTGGGACAAGTGCTCTTTATGCCGGACGGCAGACGCGCTCTTTCCACCGCACAGGATAACACCATGCGTGTCTGGCGTTTGCCTAGTTCAGCAGAAGAAATCATTGCATTTGCGGAAGAAGAACGCTACATCCGTGATTTAACCTGTGCTGAACGGACACAATACCGCGTCGAACCGTTGTGTGAAGATACAAATTAATGGACGACGCTTTTCCAGTTGTCATCATCGGCGGCGGGCTTGCAGGTTTAACCGCCGCCGTTCATTTAGCCGAACGTGGCATCCGCCCTCTTATTCTGGAGACGAATACAACGTGGCCGGGTGGCCGCCTTGCTGGTGGCGAACCAGACACCTTCACTTACCTGGGTCAGCAATGGTCATTCGACCCCGATCATGGTATGCACGCGCTATGGGGCGGGTACGTCAACATGCGCGAGACAGTCAAGCGGTTTACGGACATTACACTTGTGGAGTCTGACGGCGAAGAATGGATTAACCGTTGGGGGCGCAACGTCCGCGCCATAGAAGCCGGGAACACTATACGCAATTCATGGATCCCGGCACCATTCCACTACCTACAGCTACTTTTCAGGCCGCAATTCTGGCGGAGCATCATCCCGCTAGACTTTCTTTCATTGCCGGGGTTACTATTTAGCATGGGCTTTGCGACGGCCTTCGACCCGATCAAAGAACAAAGTCGGTTAGAAGGCTTGTCGATGGAAGACTTCTTTACCGGGTGGACCCCCAATCTACGTGCAACTTTTCGCGGTTTAGGCGTTAACCTACTGGCTGCCCCGGCAGAGGCCATATCGCTAACCGGGTTTATCGCCGCGATGCGTTTTTATACCATTCTCCGGCGCGATGCGTGGCAGATGCAATACTTCCCACAACCGCCTGCACGCAGTTATATTCCACGCCTTATTGAGCATATACGCACCGCAGGCGG
This sequence comes from Anaerolineae bacterium, assembly GCA_034437635.1. Taxonomy (GTDB): domain Bacteria; phylum Chloroflexota; class Anaerolineae; order Aggregatilineales; family Phototrophicaceae; genus J038. The sequence goes on from DAOTTT010000256.1 coordinate 2,518, forward strand.
TGATCTTTACAGTGGATTACGCGCATTAACGTTGACCCCTCATAATGTGGGTTGGCGCATTATCGCAGAAGACGCGCCTAAAGGCGGCAAACGCTCCCTCTATGCACAAAATATCATCATCGCCACAGATGCACCGGGCGCTAAACGCCTGCTCCATGCCGGTGATGCAACGCGCCCCCAAGCGGAAGCCCTACACTTCCCCAGCGCATTGCGTAATGCCGTTATCCGCCTGTGGTTTAGTCGTAGCCCGCGTGAAGGCACAGCAGGCGGCATGTTCACCGGGGATTTTGTGCTGGATAACTTCTTCTGGTTGCATCGACTGTATGCGCCCTTCAAAACATGGCATACACAAACAGGCGGCAGCGCGGTAGAGGTCCATATGTATGGATCAGAAAATTTAATGGATCAGGAAGATCGTCATTTACTCATTTTGGCTGTAAATGATGTGCAATATGCCTTCCCGGAGTTAAAAGGCACGTTCGTTCATGGTGTCGTGCGGCGCAACTCGCGCACACAGACCGACTTCCGTATCCCCCAAGATGATACACTCGGCGTGCATACTCCCTGGCAAAATGTATACGCCTGTGGCGATTGGGTCGCACACCCCACCCCCGCCTTTTGGATGGAACGCGCTACAACCACCGGTATAGAAGCGTCCAATGCCATTTTGCACCAAAATAACAAAGAGACTTATCCCGTCCATATGCCTAACTTGCCCGAACATAGCGCCCGATTGTATGGTCTATTTGCACAAGCTATGCGCTATTTAGCCACACCAATAGCCATTTTATTAAAAAAAATTAAGCAAAAAAGATAGCTATCTTTTTTACTCCTGCTAAAATATGAATGTAGAATGAATAACTGACGAAAAATTTCCGAATCAGGATTTAAAAAAAACGTTTCGGATGTAAGATTAGTCTAAGAAGAAATATTTGTATCGCTCCAATAGGAAGGGGAAAACCAGTGTCGCAAGAAAGCCTGAGAGTTGTTATACTGGTAGCATGAGTATAGACAATTTCGATCCGAACAGCATAGTAGACG
>DAOTTT010000257.1:0-4847 GCA_034437635.1 Anaerolineae bacterium
ACTTCACATTTTTGTATGGTGACTTACACGCGCATATGATGTCCATGCCGCTGATGTTGTTTGCATTGACCTTTGTCTTCCATGAGGTGCTAGTCGCCGGGCGTGATCGACGGCGGTTCTGGGGGCAATTCCTGGCGTTGATGTTCGGCGGGGCGACGGTCGGCTTATTCCAAGCGGTGAATACGTGGGATTACCCCACGTTTATGATCCTGGGCGTGTTGGGCTTGGGTTATGCGTGGTGGCTGGCCTGGGAGCGCATCTCGCGTTGGTCGCTGCTGAATATGGTTTTGCGTGTCGGTGGCTTTTTGGTGTTGGCGGCTTTGGCGGCGGCACCATTTACGTTCTGGTTTGCCAGCGGCATCACAGATTTTAAGGTATGGGATGGCAATAAAACGCCGTTATGGGCGTATTTTACCATTCATGGTTACTTCTTATTCTTGATCGTTTCGTTGCTGGCCTGGGAAACTGCCCGCTGGATGGGGGCGGTTAAGCTGAAGGCGCTCCGGGGTAAGCAAGCCTGGGTGTCGGCGTTTTTCGTCGTCTTGGGTATCGTCCTATTCCTGGCGTTGATTGCGACGTTGGTTGATTACCAAGTCGCGTTAATCGTGCTGCCGCTTATCTTCTGGATTGCGGTCTTGTTCTTCCGTCCGGGGCAGTCACGGGCGATGCAGTATGTGTTGGTGATTACAGGCTTAGGCTTGGCGATCACGTTAGGCACGGAGATTATCACCCTGGCGACCGATAACGGGCGGCAGAACACGATCTTTAAGTTTTATATTCAAGTTTGGTTAATCTTTAGCGTGGTTGGTGGGGCAGCGTTGGCCTGGGTGGTGCAAAACTCCGGGTATTGGCGCTTCCGCTTGGCCTTGCCCTGGTATACCATCTTCGCGCTGATGTTCTTCATCGCGGCGATGTTCCCGGTGATGGCGACACGCGGTAAAGCCGTCTTCCGCTTTACGCAAGATGTCCCGGTGACGCTCGATGGGTTGGCGTATATGCAACATGCCACCCACAACGAACCGATACGGTGCCCGGATGGAACGTATTACTGCCCGTTTGCGGAGGTCGGCGGTACGATCAACTTGGAAAACGATTATCAGGTGATTAGCTGGTTGCAGGATAATGTGCAAGGCTCGCCCACGATTATGGAGGCGGTGTCCTTCCGCGTGTTGTACCAGTGGGGTGGGCGTATCGCTGTGAATACGGGCTTACCGTCGGTCGTCGGGTGGGATTACCACCAGACGCAGCAACGCTCGTTTGAGCCGCTTAAGCAGTTGATCGCGCAGCGTATCGGCAACGTCAACGCTTTTTATACGACCTTGGATGAAGATGCCGCGCTAGAAATTTTGCGGTACTACGATGTGCGCTATATTGTCGTCTCGGATTATGAACGCTTGCGTTATGAGCCGGACGGCGGCCTTGATAAGCTGGCACGTTGGGCGGATGAAGGCTTGATGACCGCTCATACAATCACCGCAGAAGCGACGGTTTACGAAGTAGATCAGGCGGCGCTGGATCAGTATAAACTGGAGCAGATCGCCGCTGCCCGTCAGCAAGAAGCTGTTACCGAAGTCTCGTTAGGAGCAGAATAAACCGTGTTGCAAGATTGGATCGCCCGCGAAGGGTGGATAGTCGTTAATTATTGGTTGTTGCTCACGGCGCTCGGTGTGAGTGTGCTGCCGTTGCTCTTAAGCCTGTTCCCTGGCTTGCCGGATCGCGGCTATACGCTGGCGCGTCCGGCGGGGCTGCTGTTGGTCGCGTTCGTGTTTTGGTTGCTGGTGGTCTTGGGCTTTTTGGATAATTCTGTTGGGAGTATCTTGGTCGCTTGGGTTGTGGTGATCGGCTTAGGTGTGATCGCCTATCGACGTTATCCGGTGGATTTGCGCGATTGGTGGGGGAATAACCGCCCCTTGATTATCGTGACGGAAGTGCTTTTCATCGTGTTGCTGGTGGGGTTCTCGCTGTTCCGTGCGCACCAGAACGAATTGCGCAGCACAGAAAAGCCGATGGACTTGGCCTTTATGAGCGCCATCCAGCAAAGCGAGACCTTCCCGCCGAATGATCCTTGGCTTTCGGATTACGCCATCAGCTATTACTACTTTGGCTATGTCATGTCCGCGATGAATGCCGATATTGTCGGCGTGCCGAGCGCCATTGGCTATGGGATGCACTTGGCGGTTTTATTCGCCTTAGTAGGGACGGCATCAATGGGGATCGTCTATAATTTGGTGCGACGATCGACGCGCCTTAAGCCGCAAAATCCATCAGGCAGCGGTACCGCCATTGGCTTCGGCTTGCTTGGGATGGTCTTTTTGCTATTTATGAGTAACTTCCAACCGCTGGTTGTTGAAATTCCTTTTCAAAATCGCTGGTTTGATGACAGTTACTATGAATTTTGGGACACAAAAGGGCTTTCATCCTTGCCGCGTGCCGCTGATGGCGAAAGCTATCAACCCCCGCGCAACATCCTTGATCCCGACGATATATCACAATTAGGCTGGTGGTGGTTCAACGCCTCGCGGACGATCACAGAGCGTAGCATTACGCCGGAGATGCCCCCCGGTGATTATGTGGACGGCGTGCGCATCAACGAAGTGATTGACGAGTTCCCGGCGTTTAGCTTCATCCTGGGGGATAGTCACCCGCATGTGATGGCGTTGCCCTTCGCATTATTGGCGATTGGCTTGGCCTTGAACCTGATTTTTACGACGCGCATCACGCCGCCGCAGGTGGTGCTATACGGGATTTGTGTCGGCGCTTTGGTCTTCCTCAATACTTGGGATGCGCCGATTTATATCGTGGTGTTTGGGCTGGTGGCCTTGGTGCGTCAGATTAATTCAGATGGCCGCTTGACCTTCAACGCGATATTAAATGCCTTGGCGTTGGCCGGGGTGCTGGCGGTGATTATGATCGTCGCGTATTTTCCGTTTTTGGCGGGGTTCCGGTCGCAGCTTTCCGGCGTGTTGCCGAATGTGATGCACCCCACGCGCCCACAGCAATTATTCCTGATGTTTGCGCCGTTTATCATCATGCTGAGTGTGTACCTGGGTGTGGAAGCATGGCGCGGGCGTTTGCGCCAGATGATGAATTGGCCGTATGCGGCGGTCGCTGCGTTGATGGTGGTGGTGTTTTTAGGGTTGTTTAATGCATTGTTGCTGTCGTTTAACGTCTACGCAAGAGACTATGCCGATGTGATCCGCTTATTTTTGGAAAGCGGCGATGGTTGGAGCGAGATTACCGATCATATTGTCGCTCGGCGTTTGGTCGCGTTGCCGGGGTTGGCGGCGATGATGTTTATTTTGACGTTGGTCGCGGCGCGCTTATTCCCGACGCAAGATTGGCGCGAGACGGATGCGCCCTATCCATTGACGACGGGCTTTGTGCTCGTTTTGATCGGTGCCGGGGTTGGCTTGGTGCTGGTGCCGGAGTTCGTGTATCTGCGGGATAACTTCGGCTGGCGTATGAACACCGTCTTTAAGTTCTACTATCAAGCGTGGGCACTTTTCAGTATTGCAGCGGCTTATGGTGTATATAGTATCGTCGCGGATGTCAACGTGTGGCGACCGGCGATGATTGCGCGACTGGCCTATAGCGCCGTCGTTGTGATCGTTGTCGGCCTGGGGAGTTTCTATTTCATCGGCGGCATTTACTCTCGCGCTTCTGTGGAAGCGGACGTGTGGAACGTGCGTGAAGGTGAAGAGCAACAATTCACCTTGGACGGTGGGCCGAGGTTTACCCATGAAGAAGACTATGACGCGATTATGTGCTTGGCGGATTTGGTGGGTGATGAAACAGCCGTAGTCGCGGAAGCGCGGCCTGAAGGCTCGTATAACCCCAATGCGGGGCGCGTTGGCTCGCTCACGGGGTTGCCCGTTGTCGTCGGTTGGGAAAATCATCAATCTCAATGGCGCGGTACGAGTTGGCTAGAAGCACGCGGTACACGCCCGGAGGATATGGATTTGCTCTATCAAAGTTTAGCAATCGGCACTGCACAACCGATTATTGAGCGATACGGCATCGACTATATCATCTATGGCCGGGTGGAGCGCAGGCAATACGGCGCATCTGGCGAGCAAAAGTTTTTGGATCATTACACGATTGTGTGTGAAGAAATACAGATTATCGACAACATCTCGCGGGTTGCGCGGGTATATGCAGTTGGCGAGGGATAGATGGACTTAGCAGCAGAAAATAGACCACAGATTGAAGTGAATACCAGCGGTGTGATGATCAACGTTGAGCTATTGTTGATCTTCGCTATTGTGCTGGTTTCCGCAGGGTTGCGCCTATTCTCGTTAGGTGTGCCTGCCATGACCGACGCTGAAGCCTTCTCCGCGTTGGCGGCATGGCGGGCGACGATCCCCGATGCAGCCGGGAGTGATCTTGTTGCATCCAGCCCGGTATTGTTCTGGGCACAGAGCTTGAGCTTTGGGTTGTTGGGCGGTAGTGAGATGGCCGCTCGGCTGTTAACGGCGGTCGCGGGCACTGCGTTGAGCGTGTCGCCGTTGCTGTTTCGGCCAATACTAGGGCAGTCTCGCGCCTGGACAATGACGCTGCTTTTGGTGTTCAGCCCGGTGGTGTTGGGTGCATCGCGCTTTAGTGGGCCTGCGGTGTGGGCTTCGCTCTTTGCCGTTGTGATGCTGTGGGCGTTTTGGCGGTATTGGCGCGATGGCAGTTCGCCGCATGGGGTGATGACAATTGTCTTTGGGGCGTTGCTCGTCTTGTTCTCTGAGCCGGGTGGCCTAGTGCTGATGATAACCTTGTTCATCGCCGGGATGTTTGGCTTGGCCTGGGCGGTATCCAGCGCACCAGTGGAAAATGACATGCCGGGCGACGACTTCTTAAAC
>DAOTTT010000258.1:0-10827 GCA_034437635.1 Anaerolineae bacterium
TCTGGCATCAGGATGACATCCATCGGGCGGCCTGTAAAGCTGCCGTCTTCCGCCAGCCAACCCGACGCAAACGGCGCATAAGTAGGCGTGCCGTCTTCATCAAAGCTGACCATCGTCACGCGGTAGCCGCTAGGGTCTTCTCGCCCCCAACTGCCATGCTCCGCGATGAACGCGACGTTTTGATAGGCTTCCGGGAACATCTCGCCGTCATAGAAGACCATGCCCAACGCCGCTACACGCGGGTCAAGCTGCTGGACGGGCGCTTCGTACAGCACGCAATCCCCAATGATGCCATAGGTCGCGTCGAGGTATTCCCCGCCATGACAAAACGGAAAACCGAAGTGTAAGCCCTCTTCACGCACATGGTTGAGTTCATCCGGCGGCAGATCATCCCCTAAGCTATCAATGCCGTTATCGGTAAACCAGAGATCGCCCGTTTCCGGGTGCCAGTCAAAGCCAACCGTATTGCGGATGCCCTGCGCGATGACTTCGCGCTCACCCGTTGCCGGGTCCATGCGGGTAATCACCCCGTAAAGGTCTTGATCGGGCAAGCACAGATCACAGGGCGAGCCAAACGGCACATAGAGCATACCGTCTTCGCCAAACTGGATATAACGCCAATTATGATGCCGTTGGCCGGGGAAGTTACCCGCGACCAATTCCGGCGCAGGTGGGCGGCTCAAATCGGCTTCGATGTCGGGGAACTTCCGAATGCGGGGAATTTCCGCGACGTAGAGATCACCATCCAGCAGCGCCACACCGTTGGGTTGATCCCAACCCCGCGCAATCATGTAGACGGTTTCCGCGTAGAAGTCGCCGTCTTCATCACGCAGCGCATAGACGTTGCCCGCTTGCCGCGAGCCGACAAAGAGCGTGCCGTTTTCACTCAAGGCCATGCTACGGGCGTTATCAATATTTTCTGCATAGAGACTGATGCTAAAGCCCGGCGGCAAGTTAATCGCCGCGAGCGGGTCGTTCGTCTGTGCGGTGTGTAAAGAAAGTGGAATAACCAATAAAAATAACAACCACAGTTTACGCATAATCTTTCCTCAAAACGCTATCCATTACGCCAAAATTATAATCGTAAAAGGTCAATCTGAATAGAGAAAACAACGCCGGGTAGCCTCATCCGCCGGGAACATGCCCTCGATGCGAAATTCCTCGATGGTGACATCCAACGCCCTGCCGAAGGTCGTCACCGCCGTAGAGAACGGCCACGTTTGCCCGTCCTTGTGTATGGCGAAGTTCGCCACAGGCAGCGTGTAATCCGGCATGGGGGAGGTTTGGCTGTTGGCAGAATATCCCGCTATTGATTTGTCAACGACGCAGCAGGCGGCTTATCCTTGACGCTCCCCTTGTATTTGTATCTGCGGACTGAGGCAATTGAGAGCGAATTCTAACACCAATCTTAGCTCTACGCTCTATCCTAGTGAGCGTTTACTAGAACAGGAGTTGATGATGGTAGATATGACAGGTCAAATTGTTATGGTCACCGGGGCAACCAACGGCCTCGGTGAAGTCACCGCGCACGAACTCGCCGCGATGGGCGCAACGGTGATTGTCGTCGGGCGTAGCGAAGGCAAAGCACAGCGCGTCGTCGCGGATATTCAACGCGCAACAGGCAACCAGAACGTGCAATATATGCTGGCCGATCTCGCTGAGATGCAATCTGTGCGCGATCTCGCGGAACGGTTCACCGCCAAATATGATAAGTTAGGTGTACTGGTCAATAACGCCGGGATGCTCTTTACCAGCCGTGAACTGACCAGCGAAGGCAACGAACGCACCTTCGCCCTCAATCATCTCAATTACTTTCTGCTGACGAACCTTTTGCTGGATCATCTAAAAGCGGCTGGCACGCCAGAGCGTAAAGCGCGTGTCATCAACGTGTCATCTTCCGCACACCGCATGGGTACGCTGGACTTTGACAACCTCAACGGCGAAAAGAACTACAGCGGCATGAACGCTTATGGCGTTTCCAAACTGGAAAACATCCTCTTTACTTATGAACTCGCTCGCCGCTTGGAAGAAGACGGCGCGAACGTCACCACAAACGGCCTGCATCCGGGCGTTGTAAATACGGGCTTCGGCAAAAATAACAGCGGCATCCTGGGGCGCGTGGCGAAGTTCTTCATGTTCCTGCTACGCCCGTTCCAGATTTCCGCTGACAAAGGTGCAGAAACCCAAGTCTATCTCGCCTCATCCCCAGAGGTTGAAGGCGTTACAGGCAAATACTACGAAAACAAAAAGCCAAAAGAAAGCAGCCCTATCTCATATGATCGTGAAGCACAAGCGCGGCTATGGGAAATAAGCGCGGAGATTACCGGGCTTAAAGTTATGGTATAAGCCCAACATTTACTCCACCTCATTATGCAGATGAGGTGGGCACCCTTATAATCTTCTTGAATACAACAGATTATAAGAAAATTTGCATCTATGGAGATTATCCAAATCGAAGCCTTTGAACGTGCCGCCCGCGAAGGTAGCTTTACCCGCGCTGCGGAAACGCTCGACCTGACACAACCCGCCGTCAGTCAACGCATCAACGCGCTGGAGGCGGAACTCAACGGGCGCTTGTTCGAGCGACATGGGCGCACGCTAAAACTCACGCCATTGGGCGAACGCTTTTTGCCCTATGCCCGGCGCATGTTGGCTGTCATGGCGGATGCCACACAAGCCGCCCGTGACCTCAATGCAGGCAAGATCGGCCAAGTACACATCGCTGCACCCACACCGTTTTTACTCGGCTTGCTGGTGGATGCCCTGTCGAACTTCCGCTATCAACACCCACAAGTTGACGTGTGGATGCGCGAACGCGATAAAAAAACTATCTTGCAGATGCTCTACGACAACACCATGACACTTGGCCTGGTCAACGCGCCAGTATATGATGGCCAATTTAAGCAACTCGCCCGCTTTCGTGATCCTATACGGGCGATTGTCTCCGTCGATCACCCGTTGGCAACACAAGAAACCCTACGCATGGAGGATATTTATGCCTATACCATATTCCGCGTGTCCATGTTCCCGCAGATGACAGCGTTTATTGATACAGTCGTTGAGCACGGGCGACAGGGCAGCGGCGGCGCGGTGATCGCCGTGCCGATGGTGATGGCCTTACGCCTCGTCACCCAAGGGGAGGGTGTTGGCTTCTTGCCGGAAAACACCATCAAAACATCCCCGGCGTTGGATAAACTGGTGATGCTTGACATCAAAGACATGCCGCCTTTGATGAGTGAGCCGGTGATGATCGCCCATAAAGCGCGTGATTTAGACGATGTTCACCGCGAATTTGTGCGCATCTTCACCGCAACATGGCGCAATCTCCAGGTTGAGTACCCGTGATTACGCTTGTCATTACCAGACTATCATGGCTATAATGACCCTATAATGTACGCGCCTTCGCAAAGGATTTTTACTAATGGGTCTTGGCATACTTATCATGTGGATCATCATAATCATCACGCTAGCAGTGGTGGGGGCCGTGCTCTATTACGGCGTTCAACATGATCCTCACACATCTATCCGCAGCGTCGAATCATCCCAAGCTGTTGAGCAACTCAACACACAAGCCGCCGCCGCACAGCGTAAGCTCCAGGCGATGCAACCTGCTAAAGAAGAAGCACCAGCCAATGATGCACCAGAAGAAAAGAAAGCAGACGCTAAAGAGAGTGCATCACAACTCGGCGATGACGAAGCCCGCCGTAAACGCCGCGAAGCAGCCTTAGCGCGTAAAGCTGCCCGCCAAAAAGCCCAGCAAGAGACCAAAACGGCTGATAGCGAGTCCTAAAATCCAGTATTTTTCTAATGAGTTGGCGGTGTTGCCTTACGTTTTTCTTATGGGTCGCGCCTATAATAAATGCTGACTGTGAAGTAAAATAGGGACACGACATGAGTGACAACATGACAATACAAACCGCCATGGACGCGCTGTACGGCGTTGATGTGGAAGCGCGTGCAACCGCCATCAACACGCTGGCTGAGCACCAACATGTCCCGGCAGTTGGCAAAATGGCTGATCTTCTGCCGGATGTAGACCCCGGCACACGTTATCTGATCGTTAAAGCCCTGGGCAAAATCGCCCATAACGACGCTGCCGAGGCTCTGCTCAATGCCATACGTTGGGACGACATCTGGACACGCGCCGCTGCTACCGAAGCCCTCATTCGCATCGGCTCGGCTGAAGCCATTGACGGTCTTATCCTTGCGCTGGAAGACTCCAACAAAGCGGTGCGCCGGGCAGCAGCCAAAGCCATCGGCAAGATAGGCGCACAAAACGACACCCAACGCCCTACTATGGTGCGCGGCTTATCAAAAGCCCTGCTTGACGTTGATAAGGGCGTGCGCCGCTTCGCTGCGGAGGCACTCGGTCGCGTCCATGCGGAGGGCAAAGTAGAAGAGTTGACCGTCACCCTGAGTGATGCCAACCCCGAAGTACGCATCGCTGCGTTCCGCGCATTGGCGGAAATTGACACCCCAGCGGCGCGGTCGGCTGTGCGTCAATGGGCTAAGGAGTAGTGTATACAGCGGGTGTATAACCTACATACACCTGCAGCACATTTAAGGAGCTTGCAGCACACCTATGCCAAGAAAACGTGGTCGTGGTAAACGGTCGTCCGACCGCAAAAAATCCCCTATTACTTACATCGCCGGTGATTTTTTTGACAACGAACAAGATGTCAAAGCGTTGGCGTTCGGTTGTCATCCAGAAGGCGAAATGAACACCGAGTTGACCATCAAACTCCGCACAAAATACCCCGATCTGTATGCGGAGTATCTGCGGCGCTGCGAAGATAACGCCTTCAAACCTGGCGAAATCATCGCCTGGGAAGCCCGCGATGGGATGCGCATTTACATGCTCGGCACCCAAAAAGACAAATATATGTCGATGGCATCCGGCAAGCAGATTGAACGCGCCTTCCGCGCTATGCGCGAAGGTATGGAAGAAGCAGAAGTGACCAAGATCATCATGCCACCTGTCGGCTCTGGGCTAGGTGCGCTGCAATGGCACCGTGCCCGCCGCAACTTGGAGCGCGTCTTTAAAGGCTGGAAAGGCGAGATTCTGGTATACATGAAGCCAATATCCTAAAGAAAGGGCATCTGATGTCAAAATGGATCAAATTAGAGCACAACCGCCGCGACGGTGAGCCGCTGCTCGATACGTACATCAACTTAGACAAGGCGACCATGATTGAATACAATCATGCCGACGACCACTTTATGATCTCGCTCAACGATGGTGAAGATAAAGTCGTCATCATACGGGATTATGACGAAGCCTATCGCACTGTGCGCAATTACTTGGATGTCATCGACAATCAAAGAAAACAGTTTAAGGACGAAATCCTCTCCAAATAGCGGCACACGCCCTCTCATACCAACCATTTGGGCAATCGCAAGCGTATTCGCTACAATCAAGAACTAAAAGTTATATATTGGAGTTTGAATAATGTCTCACCCGCTGGAAGGTATCACCGTTCTGGATTTAACGCGGCTCTTGCCGGGTGCAGTGTGTACGATGATGCTTGGCGACTTAGGCGCAACTGTCATCAAAGTAGAAGACCCCAAAGGTGGCGACTACGCCCGTTGGATGCCCCCACACATCGACGACCAAAGCATTTACTTCCGCATGAACAACCGCAGCAAACGCAGCATCATTATCAACCTCAAGCAGGAAAGCGGCGTTGACATCCTCAAGCAGTTAGTCAAAACAGCGGATGTCCTGGTTGAGGGCTTTCGCCCCGGCGTGATGCAACGCCTAGGGTGCGATTACGGCACGCTCAAACAGATCAACCCTGGTTTGGTGTTCTGTTCGCTTTCCGGGTGGGGTGCGGATGGCCCCTATGCCCATCTCGGCGGGCATGACCTGAACTATGTCGCCGCAGCAGGCATCCTCGGCGCGATGGAAACGCCGCAAGTGCTCGGCGGACAGATCGCCGACATTGGCGGGGCTTACATCGGCGTGAGCGGCATCCTCGCGGCACTGTTCCGGCGTGAGCGCACCGGCTCCGGCGGTTATGTGGATACCAGCTTGAGCGAGTCCGCGTTGCCGTTTGCACTCTACAACTGGGTAGAGGCCGGGGTACTCGGTGTGCCGGGCGGTGGTGGCGGTCTAACGGGTGGTTTGGCGTGTTACCGCGTGTATCACACCCAAGATGGACGAGCGGTATCGCTTGGGGCGCTGGAAGAAAAATTCTGGGTCAACTTCTGCAACGCCATTGAACGCCCCGACCTGATCGAACATCATCAGCAAATTGACAAGCAAGCTTATCTCAAAACGGAGTTAAGCGGCATATTCGAGACGAAAACGGCTGAAGAATGGCACGCACTCCTCGCCGATGCCGATTGCTGCTTTATGATCGTGCGCAAACCTAGCGAAGCCCATACCGACCCCCATCACAGCGAACGCGAAATGCTCGGCTATTTTGAAGACGGCACCCCCTGGATGCGTAGCCCGGTGCGCATCAGCGAGAGCGAGCCATCCATAGAAAATATCGTCCCCGGTTATGGGACGGATACCACCGCCATCTTGACCGAAGCCGGTTACAGCGTCGATGAAATTACACAATTTAAAGAGGATGGCATTATTCGGTAAGCGCGACAAGTTGTGCAAAATGGAAGTTGTCGTATGATATACATATCCGCTATGTGGCGGATGTGTCAGATTAGCGATTTATAGGTAATAATCATCATGCGTTTTATTGTATTGCTCCCGCTGTTTTTGTTGTTCAGCTTTACAGAAGCACAAGAGCGGCTCCCCTATTTTGAGACAACACCCTGTAACACCGCTGTACTTGCCATCGGCTTAGAAGCAAGCTGCGGCGAACTCATCGTGCCGGAAGATCGCCTGAACGATGATGCGAACATTATCCGCTTGGATGTGGTCATCCTGCACGCCCAAACCCCCACCCCGGCGGATGACCCGCTAGTGATTTTACGCGGCGGCCCCGGCGGGATCACGATCCCCGTCTTTGACACGGGCTTTCGTACCGAATACATGGCCTTTTTGGATACCCGTGATGTGATTATTTTCGATCAACGGGGGGTGTCGCAGTTAGATTGCCCGGCAGCCATCACCCTGGATTATGAGAACGCCGCCACCCCGCCCAATGAGCGTGTGCCCAACAGCCGGGCGCGGATGCTGGCCGCCTGTCATGCGGATTTAATCACTAATGGCTATCAGCCACAAGCCTATACCAGTGCCCAAAACGCCGCCGATGTGCGCGACTTGGTCAATGCGTTGGGCTATGAACAAGTCAACCTCTTAGGGATCTCATACGGGACACGCTTGGGGCTAACCATCCTGCGTGATTATCCGTATATTGTGCGGAGTGCCATCTTCGACTCGGTGTATCCGCTGGAAGTGACCTTATACGGGTCTATCGGGCAATCGCAGCGCCGGGCGTTTAATCACCTGTTTGAAGCCTGCGAAGACGATGCCGCCTGCAATGCCGCCTATCCAAACTTCCGCCGAGATTATTACAACGTGTTAGGCACACTCAACCAATCGCCGCTGTCACTCTCTGTCGTCAATCCGTCTAACGACAAAACATATACCATACGCATTGACGGCAGCCTCATCGGGCAAGCCGTGTACGATATGATTTATGATGGCGAGAACATCCCATTGATTCCACAGGCCATCAACCGCTTGATAGAAGACCGTGATCCTACGCTGTTCTTACCGTTGATAAAAGACCGTCTTAATCGGTCAGCGGGAATCAGCGAGGGCATGTATTACTCGATTCAATGTAACGAGGAAGTACCGTTTGAAGAATTTTTCGAGCCGGAGCTTGCCAGGGATGCCAATGAACGCAGCTTCATGACCCGTGTGTGTGCAGGCTGGCAGCGGCGCACACCAGCGCCAATCGAAAATGCGCCGGTGCGCAGTGATGTACCAACACTCCTATTTTCTGGCGCATTTGACCCGATTACACCGCCGGCTTGGGCGCAACAAGTATCGGATAACATGGACAACAGCTTTAACTATGTGCTGCCCGATGTAGGGCATGGTGTTGTGCGGTCAAGCCCCTGTGCGCTGACCATTGCCCAGCAATTCCTTGACGCGCCAACAAGCGAACCCGATACAGATTGTATCGGTTCCATTGGCGGGGTCGCGTTTCAACTGCCCTAACGCGGCTTAATGGGCGACATAGCAACGGCGACTTGATAGGGCTGGGTACCTGGGGTATCGGCCCTGTCGAACTCATCGAGTAAATCCGACAAGCGTTGATAAAACTTTCTCGCCTGATCGGGCGAGAGGTGCGCGATTTTCCGCTCAATAAGCAACGTATCCAGCTCCGGCGCACGGCTCGCTAGATTAATTGTGCTATCATCAACCGCCGCGCGGATCTCCGTGCGGGTTTTGTCAAATGCTACATCCATAGAGTTTTCGACAAACTGCAACACCTTATCTTGCTCAGGCATCGTGGTTAGTGAGCGGTGAATACGGTAACACTTCGCCGTTACACGATAGTATTTTTCTTCTACCGCGCCGGAATGGTTGCGTGTTTCTACCAATTGGATTAATTTATGCTTTTCCAGCATTTTGATATGGTAGTACAGTCGGGTAAATGGAATATGAAGCTCAGTTGCCAATTCTTGCACAGAGCGTGGTTCAACCGCCATAGCCCGCATAATACGCGATCGTATCGAGTTAAAAAATACTTTTAGCGTGTTGAGGTCGCCAATTAAGCGTTCTGTATCTATAATCTGTGGCGTTAAGGTGGGTTGATTTGCCATAAGGCTTACTCCCAAATAATGCAGCTTTGTTTCTCTATGATAAAGCATACGCAGATTAATTGCACACTTAAGGAGAAAATATTAATGTCGTTACAAGGAAAAATTGCAGTTATCACAGGCGGGGGTAGCGGGATAGGCCGTGCCAGCGCGTTAAAGTTAGCGGAAAATGGCGTTAAAATCGGAGTATCCGACATCGACCCGACTAACGCCCAAGAAACTGCCGATATGATTATCCAAGCGGGGGGCGAAGCCATTGCAATGGCTTGTGACGTGACCAATACACAACAAGTCGAAGCGATGGTCAACCAGACAGCCGAGACATTTGGCGGGCTGCATATCGCGCTCAATAATGCCGGGGTTGGCGGCTTTATGACCCCGGTGGATAAGCTCGAAGAGAACATCTGGGATCAAACGATTAACGTCAACCTCAAAGGGGTATGGCTGTGCATGAAGCATGAAGTCCCGCATATCCTCAAAAGCGGCGGCGGGTCGATCATCAATGTGGCCTCGCTTGCCGGGCTGATTGGCTTCCGCGCAAATGCCGTCTATGCTGCCAGCAAGCATGGCGTAATCGGCTTGACGAAGTCCGCCGCCTTGGAATATGCGCGGTTGGGGCTACGGGTGAACGCCATCTGCCCCGGCTTTACGGAAACACCAATGGTGACGGATATGGTCGAGCAAGTGCCGAAGATGGGCGAAGCAACCGTTAAATCATCCCCAATGCGACGCTTAGGGCGCGTGGAAGAAATCGCGGATGCGGTCGTATATTTAGCCGGGGATACGTCGAGTTTTGTCAATGGGCACAGCTTGACCTTAGACGGCGGCGCGTCGATACAATAAGGGGAAATCATGGGTGATGTATGTTTTATCAACGGCGTACAAGTGCAACAAGCGGCGCTCCCGTTGACAGATATTGGCGTTTTGCGCGGTTATGGCGTTTTCGACTTCACACGGACGTACCAGGGCAAACCCTGGCATTTAGAAGACCATATAGCGCGGTTGTTCCACTCCGCAACAGCCATCGACATCACCCCGCCCTGGTCGCTAGATGCAGTCATCAAAATGGTGCATGATGCACTCCGACAAACCACCCACGCAGAATGTTTTATCCGCTTGCTGCTCACCGCTGGGGATGGCCTCAACGCTATTGTGCCAGGGGATACCCCGCGCTTGGTGGTTATGCTCACCGCAGCAACCGCCCCCCCCAACCCAGAGAGCGACAATGGACTCAAGGTGATTACGGTCAACCAACCGCGCTATCTGCCCGGTGTCAAAAGTTTGAACTACATCCCGGCGGTGCGTGCGCTCAAGCAAGCCCGCGCTGCCGGAGCCGACGACGCGCTTTACATCAATGATGCTAGATACATTGACGAAGCGACGACCGCCAACTTATTCATCGTAAAGCAGGGGAGCCTCTATACCCCGCCGCTAGATAACGCGCTAAAAGGCATTACCCGTGATGTCGTTCGTGGGATCGCCAATGACATCTACCCAGTTAAGGTGCAGCCGCTCCATTATGATGATCTGCTTGAAGCTGATGAGGTGTTCATCACATCCAGCAGCCGCCAGATTATGCCGGTGGTCGTCGTCGATAGCTGCATCATCCATGATGGCAAGCCGGGCACCATTACACGCGATCTGATGCGGCGGTTCGATGCGCTCACAGGGGGGCATCGTGGCTGATTTAAAGCGACTATCCAAGTTTGTATCGGTATTGCTACGGCATAACCCCAGATGACGAAGGCTTTGCAAAGCTCGACCCGGTGTGGCAAGCGACCAAAGCGAAGTATGAGACCGGCTATAGTCATCAAAATCTTATCACCATGCTAGGCGAAAGCCCACGCTACCGAATCAAAAACGGCTGTAACTACTCAGGTAAAGCCTATATCCCGCATCGGCTCAAAGCCGATGGCTACATTAAACGCTAGGAAGCCCGTAAACGGGCTAGTCAGCCCGAAAGATCAATTTTATACAGCCCGTTTACGGGCTTTGCAATGGGCTAGCCTCCGGTTTTGAACCGGGGCAGCAGTAAGCAAATCAGAGCATACCTGAGTAGTTACAAACGGCTAGCAAATGATAGCCAAG
>DAOTTT010000259.1:0-48544 GCA_034437635.1 Anaerolineae bacterium
CACCGCCGAGTATATTGCCCCGGCGTTGATTGATGCGGCGCGTGGTCACGGTGATCTGATTACGCCGCCACAGCAGGAAATAATATAAGCCCAATGTGATGATGGTACGCCACCAGAAGCCTAAGGTCTTCACGCTGCGCCGCCATACGCCGATTGTTTTTTCGCTTTTGACGCTCATTTTTACCCCATTTATGATGTCTGTTAACGGTTCGGTAAAACCACAGAAAAACGTGGATGTGGGTTTCAGACGATGGGCGCATTGCAATGCGCCCATCGTCGCGTAATCTTTCGTAGGGACGGCAAGAATGCCGTCCAAAACAACAAAGACCCTATCCACGCTATCTTATGATTGTACCAACGATTCTATTGTAGAGGTTTTTGGCTTAATTGCGTATGTGTAATATCTTCCTCTCGTTGATGGTTGAATTGTGTTTCGTAAAGGTCGGCATAAATGCCCCCTTGCGCGAGTAAGTCAATGTGGGTGCCTTGCTCGACAATTGCGCCACGATCCATCACCAAAATTTGATCCGCAGCCAAGATTGTGCTCAGGCGGTGCGCGATGACAATGCTTGTGCGCCCGGCCATAACGGTCTTCATCGCTTCTTGGATCAATGCTTCGGATTGACTATCAAGGCTGGATGTCGCCTCGTCCAAGACCAAGATACGGGGGTCTTTGAGGATAACACGCGCTAAGGCGATGCGTTGTTTTTCGCCACCGCTCAAGCGATACCCACGCTCACCGACTAATGTATCGTAGCCATCCGACAAGCCCATAATAAAGTCGTGGATGTTGGCAGCTTTGCAGGCGGCCTCGATTTCTTCGTGGGTGGCATCCATGCGAGCATAGAGCATATTTGTACGGATCGTATCATGGAAGAGATAGGTCTCTTGCGTGACCATGCCGATAGACTCCGCCAAAGACTCTAAGGTGACATCGCGTATATCCAGATCATCAATCAAGACGTGGCCTTCGTTGGGATCATATAGGCGCGGGATGAGATAGGTTGTGGTGGTCTTCCCGGCACCGCTTGGCCCGACAAGTGCGACCAATTGCCCCGGCGCGATGGTGAAATTAATGTCATTCAAGGCGATCTCGCGTGCCTGGGATGCTGCGCCATTTTGCCCGGCCTCACCGCTTAATGCGCCGCTATCATCACTATTGTAACGTTCTACATCGGTTAAGAGCAGGCTTTCATCCACTTCATAGATGAATGTTACGTTCTCAAACTGGACTTTGCCTTGTACGTTTTGAAGTTGGATTGCGTCGTCTTTTTCTTCAATGTCTAGCGGTAGGTCAATCACTTCAAATACACGCTCAAAGCTCACGACTGATGTCGCAAAATCAACTGGGGCATTCGTCAAGGCTTGCAGTGGGCCGTAAAGCTGGGTTAAGTACGTGCCGAAGGCGACAATCGTCCCGATTGTAAAGGTGCCGTCAATCACCAGCAATGACCCCACCCAGTACACTAAGGCTGTACCCATCGCACTGACCAAGCCGACGACGACGAAAAACTGTGCGCCGATGACAGCACGCCGCACGCCAATATCCCGCACTTTAGCGGAGCGATCTTCAAAGCGTTCGACTTCCATGTGCCGCCGCCCGAACAGCTTGACGAGCAAGCTCCCACTGATGTTCAGGGTTTCGTTCATCATGGCGTTCATCTGCGCGTTATACTTCATCTGCTCACGGGCGATGCTGCGCAAAATGCCCCCGACACGCCGCGCTAACATGATAAACGCCGGCAACACCAGCACGCCTAATATGGTCAATCGCCATTCCAGCGCCAGCAAAACGGCTAGCGTTGCCACAACGGTGATTAAGTTGGTGACAATCTCGACAATGGTGCTACTGATGGCGCGTTGTGCGTCGATGACATCGTTATTTAGGCGACTCATCAACTCGCCGGTGCGGGTGTTGGTGTAAAAGCGCAATGACATCTTCTGGAGATGGTCGTATAATGCCACGCGCAAATCATAGATTACGCCTTCGCCCACACTGGCGTTAAGATGCCGTTGTATTACGCGGAAGCCGCCGCTTACAAGTGGGATGGCGACCAAGCCTAAAGCCAGTAAGTGTAGGCGCTGGGTGTCTTCGTTGGGGATGGTGTTGTCGATCAAATCGCGGAAAATCAACGGGGTAAGCAGTCCTAATCCCGTTGTGATGACGATTAAAGCCAAAAGTCCTATAATTTTATCGCGATAGGGGCGAGCATAAGCCATAACCCGGCGCACCAGTGCCCAGGTAACGCGCTGTGATTTGCTCGTGTCGGTGCTGCGCATGTATGCCCACCAACCACCAGAACTCATCATGGTGTTTTGTCCTTTGTTCAGTGTATTTCTATGACTATAACAGAAGCTAGTGGTTGCGCGTACTACCCAAAATGATTGCCTTTTAATTTGAACTTACTTGATGGTTCAGGTATATTATCGTCAATCGTTTGCATAAGGTTTATATTTGATGATTTTTATCAGTCATGCAACAAAAGATGATGACTTCGCAGATGATATCCGGCATTGGCTGTTGCGGACGGGATTTGCAGTCTGGGTAGACCATCATGACATCCCACTAGGCAAACACTGGGATGAGGTCGTCGAACAAGTCTTACATCGTAGCAGAGTGTTGATTCTTATTCTATCACCCGAATCTGTCGCGTCGGATAATGTGCGGGTAGAGTGGAAGGTCTTCCGAGAGCAGAAAAAACCAATCTTCCCGATTATGCTACAGGATTGTGTGCCACCGATGCTCATCCGCCATTTGCACCGCCTAGATTTCCGCGATTTCAACGATCACGAAAAAAACTTCCGCCGCCTCATCAATCAACTCAAACGTATAGTTAACCCGAATCTCCAAGGTACAACAGAAATTCAGTTAAACAGTACAGACTCCGAACTGTTGCGCATCCGGCGGGATGTCCGCAATAACAGCTTGGCGACGGATGACCTCATCGGACAACATCAATTTTTGTTGGCTGTGCCGTCCGTACAGAAGTCCATGCTCTTAGACATAGACAAAGAGAAGATGTTTATCGGGTGGCGAAAAGAAGAAATAGACATTAAACCGGATATTGACCTCACGCATTATGGGGCATTTGCGATGGGCGTGTCGCGTCAGCACGCGCTGCTGGAATATTATCAGGGGAGTTTATGGCTCCGCGATCTCGACTCAAAGAATGGAACTTATATCAATAAACGGCGTTTACCTATTGATACCCGTGTCCGTCTGTATAACGGCTTAATCCTTCATCTGGGTAAGTTGGCGTTACAAATTTTTTATAGGACAACACGCTAAGACCGCTAAAGTTTGTATTTAGTAAAAACTCAGTAAGTTTATAAATAATTTGGTTGAACTTTCCGTACATCCTGAGTTAAGATAGAGTTATCGGGTAGCTTAGGGTATTTTGTTGTGATCTTTATCAGCCATGCGTCCACTGATGATGAATTTGTGAACCAATTACACCATACATTGCATGAATCTGGTCATGATACATGGATTGATCATTTTGATGTACCTGCTGGCAAACACTGGGATGACATTGCTGCTGATGCGCTCCTGCAAGCAAATTTGATGATTCTCGTGTTGTCACCCGCATCGGTAGACTCGCACAATGTGAAAGTAGAATACAAGGAATTCCTCCGCTTAGAAAAGCCGATTATCCCGCTTTTGCTGCGGGACTGCACCCCACCGATGTTAATTCGCTACTTGCAGATGTTAGATTTTCGCAAGCGGGGGCAACATCAGCGCAAGTTTAAAGAATTGCTAGAGGAAATGCATCGCATAGAGCATCCGCGCAGCGAACCCTCTCAACTGGAAGAAACCACCGGTAAAGATATTGGCGTTAGCCAAACGCTGCTGGCACAAGTGCGGTCTTATATTGACCAAAAACGGTTACAAGATCAGCTTAATCTCCTGCCCGATCATGTCTCTTGCATTCTGCCGTTGTCTTCTATGGTGTTCAATATTGATTTTTCTCAGGCGGAGTTTGTCTCCATTGGTCGCCGGGATGAACGCAACAACTTCTACCCTGATCTTGATTTGTCAGGGATTGCTCAACATATATCGCGGCTACATGCTGTAATTGAGCGCCGGCGCTCTGGCTATTGGTTGATTGATAAAGATTCTAAGAACGGCACGTTTGTTGAGCAAAAGCAACTCAAACCGGATAAACCAATGCGCTTAAAGTCGGGCATGGTTGTGCATTTCGGTGATACACCGATGCAGATTTTCTTCTAGATGCGGTTTAGGGCTGTTCCAAGAAAATAATGAGCTGTTCAGGAAAATGCCATTTTGCCCTTACCCTAAATCCCTCTCTCAGTGCCGTAGGCACGTTCGTGAGAGGGGGTGAGGGCAAAGGTATCACCACATCACGAAGCGTTTACTCTCTGGAAAAGCCTAGTTCTCTACAATTTGAAAAGTCGCTGCGGCATTTTGTCCCTCACCATTGACGAAAAGTTCAACGGTGTAGGTGCCTGCCACAAAATCAAAATCTGTTTGATCCGCAAAAAACCAAATACATTCGTCATTGATGGCAAAATCTGGCGTGAAGTCAAACTCTGCCAAAAGTTCGCCCTGGGCATCGCGCCATTGTGAACTGATGCGCGTCCCTGGGGTGATGTTAAACGCGCTAGCAACGACGTATATTTCCGCTGTTTGTGGGTTAAAGCTACTGGCACGCTGGGATGCGCAGTCATCCTCGCCAACATCAAGCGCCATAACCACATTGCGTAAATTCGTTAGCTCGCGGGTAGGGCGCGGTGTTGGGGTATTCGGCGGTGGCGTAGGTGATGGTAAAAACGGCGTGACGATGATCTCCGTTGCCGGGGCAGGCGTGGCGGTATCCGCTGGGGCACCCGGCGTAGGAGAGAGCGTCGCCGTCGGTGGAGGCGATGGGGTCAGCGTTGGCGGGAGTTGAACGTTGATCTCACGTGCTTCCAGCGTTGAGACTAGATTGTTTTGGCGTCTGTTCTCACGTTCTATGAGCAGAGCGGAGTAATCTAGCGTAAACAGCAATTCTTCCATATCGGCTGTAGCGGTCGCTTCCATTACTGCTTGGTCAGTCTGGAGTTGGTTATCAAACGCGACAAGTGTTTGTTGTTCGGTGCCCGTTGTGCCGCACGCGCTGATCAGAAGTAGTATCAAACTGAGTAAATAATATCGCATGGTGATGGCCCAAAAAGAAACCTTACCGTTTGTGGTAAGGTTTTGTGGAAGTGCCCGGAATCGAACCGGGGTCCACGAAAATCGACGACAAGCGTCTACAAGCTTAGTTGACTGTTAAGTTTCGCACAGCGTAGCCCCAATCAACGTGGTATGCACTGTGCTATCCGATAAGTCACTTGGTCATACGGTATCGGAGTCTGTATGATGGCACACTGTCTTTTATGACGCCCACCAATCCACCCGGACAGCGACGAATGGGGCAGACGGCTAGCCATCTATGGGCTAGCGACTCAGTCTACGCGGGGTTAAGCCGCGTATGCGTAAGCCGTAGAATTGTTATTGGCACTTAATGTGCTTGCCCATTGTTCACGCGGCTAGGCTCCGCAGCTTGCAACCTGGCATCAGCCTCCCGTGTCGAAGCCAATGTCACTCCCAAATGTTAAATTTTTTAGTATTTTAGCAAAAGTATTGCAGAATGTATAGTATAGCCTGATAGAGACATGGAAAGGTATTCTTATGAGTGTTAAAAGACATTTAACAGCCGATGTCATCATCGTGGGGGCAGGGCTTGCCGGGTTAATGGCCGCGAGGACAATCCAAGCGGCGGGGATCTCTGCCACAGTGTTGGATAAAGGGCGTAGTGTGGGTGGGCGCTTGGCGACCCGGCGTATTGGCTCTGGCTTGGCCGATCATGGCGCACAGTTTTTTACAGTACGTTCTGATGTCTTCAAAAAACAAGTTGATGAATGGATTGATCAAAATTTAGTGTTTGAGTGGTCTAGGGGGTTTAGTGACGGTAGCCTGATGGAAGTTTCCTTCGACGGCCATAAACGCTATGCGACGTATGGCGGTATGAACGCTATTACAAAGCAACTGGCACAAGATATTGAAGACATCCGCACCGATGTGAAGGTCGTCACAGTGACCGGTGATAACGATGGTTGGGTCTTGCAAGACGAAGATGGTCATATCTTCGCTTGTCATTCGCTCATCATGACCCCGCCTGTGCCGCAATCTTTAGCGTTATTGGATGAGGGGGCGACGGTACTGCGTGATGATGACTATACCGCGTTAGCGCGGATTACCTATGCGGAATGCCTCACGGCGATGTTCTGGGTTGAAGGCCGTGTAACCTTACCCGCGCCGGGGGCAGTGCAGCGCCGTAACCACAATATCGCTTGGATTGGCGATAATAAGCAGAAGGGGATCTCGCCTGGCGCGACGGTCATCACGATGCAAGCGGGTGAGCAATATAGCCGTCAAATGTGGAACGCGCCGGATGATCGCGTCTTAAGTTCGTTTAAGACGAACTTACAAGTTTATATGGACGAGCGGGCTATAATCCGCGAAGCACAGCTTAAGCGATGGCGCTACTCTCGGCCTTTAGTCACATATCCTGATCCGTATTTGCAGGCTAAGTTTGATGTGCCTATCTTATTCTCTGGCGATGCGTTTGGCGGTCCCCGTGTAGAGGGAGCATACTTGAGTGGCATCGCCGCTGGAGAAAAAATCGTTGAATTGCTCAGCAATTAACGCGGTTAAGGTTCATGGATAAAATACTAATTTGCCATGAACCTTTAGTTATTTTATAATCAAATGAACGTTTAATTATAAAATATTGGAGTTTAAAAAGATGGTT
Source organism: Anaerolineae bacterium (assembly GCA_034437635.1). Taxonomy (GTDB): domain Bacteria; phylum Chloroflexota; class Anaerolineae; order Aggregatilineales; family Phototrophicaceae; genus J038. The sequence continues at coordinate 6,798 of DAOTTT010000259.1, forward strand.
GATGTAGCACAACCCGTTTCTACTGGTGTGAACTTTAATTTAACCGATGACCAAGAAATGCTGGTTGATATGGCGCGTAGGTTTACCCGCGAAGAAATTACCCCTGTCGCGGCAGAATATGACGAACACGCCAAATTCCCCAGTGAAATCTTCAAAAAAGCCCTCGAAGTCGGCATCGTCAACATGAACATCCCGGAAGAGTATGGTGGTGTGGGCGCGTCCGTGTTTGAAGAATGCCTCGTTGCCGAAGAAATTGGCTTTGGTTGTACTGGCATCGGCACGAGTATCAGCACCAATAACCTGGGGGCTTTGCCGATTATCCTGGCTGGTAGTGAAGAACAAAAGCAATACTGGCTTGGCGAGCGGCTGATGGATCAAGGCCAGTTTGTCTCCTACGGTGTGACTGAAGCGGCTGCCGGGTCGAATGTCGTCGGTATCCAAACCCGTGCGGAGAAAAAGGGCAACAAGTGGGTGATTAACGGGAGCAAGACGTTCATCACCAACGCCAGCCATGCGAATTTCTTCACTGTGTTTGCCAAGACAGACCCCAGCGCCGGGCATCGTGGGATGACATGCTTTGTCATTGAGCGTGATATGCCAGGGGTGAGTGTCGGCAAGAAGTTCGATAAGATCGGCCAACGTGCGAGCGATACGGCTGAGATCGTCTTTGAGAATGTCGAAGTGCCGGAAGAAAACATGATTGGCCAAGAGGGACGCGGCTTTTACCTAGCAATGGGCGTGTTCGACCACAGCCGCCCCGGTGTAGCAGCCTCGGCAGTTGGTTTGCAACGGCGTGCGCTGGAAGAAAGTGTGAAGTACGCCCAAGAGCGCGAAGCCTTCGGCGTGCCGATCTACCAACATCAGGCCATCGGCCACAAAATCGCAGATATGGCGATGAACTACGAAGCCTCGCGTCTGCTGGTGTGGCAAGCGGCCTGGGCGGTAGACTCCGGCGTGAACAACCCGAAGATGCCCGCTTATGCCAAGGCGTTTGCTGCGGATATGGCGACTAAAGCAGCGGTTGATGCTGTTCAGGTCTTCGGCGGCTACGGCTATATGAAGGAATACCCAGTAGAAAAACTGCTGCGCGATGTGAAAATCTTCCAAATTTATGAAGGCACTAGCGAAATTCAGCGCAATATTATTGTGCGTGAATTGTTCCGGGGTTAGTTAAACATCACACTGGGGTGCTAACCCACCCCGGTTTCTTAATTAATTCGTACAAAATCCTTATATTTCTGTCATCAATACCAGCCTAAAATGAAGATAGTAATTTATATATTTTTAAGGCCATCATCATGACAGATCCTTCATCAGACAAAAATTTTACGACTCGTCACCTCAAACCGGAAAAGACATCTGCTCAACCGGCGCGCCCAGGCACGGGACCGTTGGATTATGCGATGCCCTGGATTATTGAATTGCGTGTCGTGGGTACGCCTTCCGTGCTTCAGGTTCAAGTCCGGGAGTTAATCTCTGTTGGCCGTGCGGATAAAGACCGGGGGATTAACCCGGATATAGACCTTGATCCCTTTCGAGGGTATCAGCTAGGGGTATCGCGGCGGCACGCTGTCATTAGCGCACGCAACAGCCGCGTAACACTGATGGATAAAGGTAGTTCCAACGGGACATTTATCAACGGCGCACAATTAGAGCCTGAGCAAGAATATCGTGTTCGTCATGGCGACACGATCGCCTTTGGACGCCTGGCCTTGCAGGTCTTCTTCGTGGTGACACCATCCAGCCACGAGAAAAACCACATGCCATATAACGAAGTCATCATCCCGATAATAGCAAGTGACCAAACGGTGCTTGTCGTCGAAGATGACGAAAAGGTCGCTAACGCTATTGGCTCTGTATTGGAGCAAGCGGGCTTTAGTTATGTCTGGAAGGGCAGTGTGATTGATGCGATGACGTACATTAATACGGCTTTACCAAGCATCATCATTCTGGAGTTGATGTTGCCAGACCGTAGCGGTTTGGAAGTTGTGCAATTTGTACGCAGTAGACCGGAAGGCGCTAGTATTCCTTTGATGGTGGTTACGAGTGCGACCGGTGGGTATCAGATGGGGCAGGCCATAGAAGCCGGTGTAGACGTGTTTTTGACAAAGCCAGTCGGCATCGACGAGCTTTTGACGGGCTTGAGCAAGGTAGTGGCTGAAATTTAGCCTGTTGCATCCCTTGACAGGCTAAATGTGGAGTGATACCATAACCCAGCCTACAGCAGTGTAACCTTATCCAAGGCAATATATTGCTGAATTGCAGATATGAAGGCGAAAGCGTTTGCACTATACACTGGTGCAGGTGGCTCGCTATGGGTAAGATGTATAGCAGGCGGCATACTGAATATGTGTACGCCTATTTTCATGCCTAGTGACAGGCCTGTATCCAGTAATAGTTTATCGTGGAGATTTTTATGCCAACCATTAATCAGTTGGTGCGTAAAGGGCGCAAGTCTAAAAAGAAGAAGACCAAGGCACCCGCGCTTCGGTACACCCTAAATGCCTTTAGCCAAACGCGCACCCGTCACACCAGGGGCGCACCGCAAAAGCGCGGTGTGTGTACACAAGTGAAGACCATGACCCCCAAGAAGCCGAACTCTGCGCTTCGTAAGGTGGCTCGTGTACGTCTGACCAATGGGATCGAAGTTACGGCTTACATCCCCGGCGAGGGGCACAGCCTCCAAGAGCACAGTGTTGTGCTGGTGCGCGGTGGCCGCGTGAAAGACTTGCCCGGTGTCCGTTATCACATCGTGCGCGGTACGCTCGATGCCGATGGCGTGAAGAACCGCGAGCAAGGCCGCAGTAAGTACGGGGCCAAGCGGTCTCCTAAGAGCTAATTATCTACAGAGGGTTTAAACTATGCCGAGAAGAAAAAGTCCACCAAAGCGCCAAGCACCGCCGGATAACAAATACGGGAACGTCCACGTTACGATGTTCGTCAACCGTATGATGTACGGCGGCAAGCGTAGCACTGCGCTCCGCATTATGTATACGGCGCTCGACACCATCGAAGAGCGTATGAGCCAAGACCCGGTTGAGGTCTTCGAGCAAGCTCTGCGCAACGTGACCCCATCCGTTGAGGTCAAGCCGCGCCGCGTTGGTGGCTCGACTTATCAGGTGCCGATTGAGGTTGAACCGCATCGTGCGACATCGTTGGCAATGCGTTGGCTCTTGCAGAACTCCCGCTCCCGCTCTGGGCGTGGTATGGCCAGTAAGCTGGCAAGCGAACTTATGGACGCTGCCCAAGGCCAGGGGAATTCTGTTAAGAAGAAGGACGAAACACACCGGATGGCGGAAGCAAACCGAGCATTTGCTCACTTCCGTTAGTCAATGGCTTTTCAATAAAGCCTCTTAACGACTGCAAATATAGGATAAGCGGTATATAGCAAACATGGCGAAAAACAAACCATTCGATCTCAGTAAAGTGCGTAACATCGGTATTATTGCCCACATTGACGCGGGTAAAACCACCACCACCGAGCGCATCCTGTATTACACCGGGATGGTGCATCGCATTGGTGAAGTCCATGATGGCGCGGCAACCACCGACTACATGGAACAAGAACGCGAGCGTGGTATTACCATTACCTCCGCGGCTGTCTCTTGTAGCTGGGCCGACCATCAAATCAATATCATCGACACCCCTGGGCACGTTGACTTCACCGCAGAAGTACAACGTAGCTTGCGCGTGCTAGACGGTGGCGTGGTCGTGTTCGACGGCGTGGCCGGTGTTGAGCCGCAGTCGGAAACAGTCTGGCGGCAAGCGGATGACTATAAAGTCCCCCGCATTTGCTTTGTGAATAAGATGGACCGCACCGGTGCGAACTACCAACGCACGGTGGATATGATTGTTGATCGTGTCAACGGTAACCCGATTAAAATCCAAATTCCGTATGGCGAAGGCGACAACTTCGACGGCATCATCGACCTGTTTTCGATGGAACTGGTCACTTATGGTGATGACCTGGGGATGTCGATTGAACGTCATCCGATCCCGGAAAATTATCGTGAAGCGGCAGAAACCGAACGCGCTCAGATGATCGAAGCGATCGTCGAAAATGACGAATTCCTCACGGAAAAATACCTCATGGAAGAGGAAATCTCCGACGAGGAACTAATGGAAGCCCTGCGTGCCGCGACCGTTGATGGTCGTGTACACCCAGTTCTGTGTGGCTCCGCCCTCAAGAACAAAGGCGTTCAGATGATGCTTGACCGCGTGGTTGACTTGCTGCCGTCGCCGCTCGATGTGCCGGCTGTACAAGGTGAAGACCCCAAGACGGGTGAACCTAAAGAGCGCAGACCAGAAGACAACGCGCCGATGGCCGCACTAGTTTTTAAGCTGACGACGGACAAGTACGGCACGCTCTCATTCGTGCGTGTGTACAGTGGTGTGCTCAAGTCCGGCTCGACGGTTATCAATAGCTCCAAGGGTGTGCGCGAACGCATCGGGCGTATCGTCCGTATGTTTGCGGATCGTCGTGAAGACATTGACGAAATCCATGCGGGTAACATCGCTGCTGTCATCGGCCTCAAGGATAGCACCACAGGTGATACCCTCTGTGCGCCGGATAACCAGGTGATTCTGGAAAATATCAAATTCCCGGACCCCGTGATTGAAGTCGCGGTGGAGCCGAATAGTAAAGCCGACCAGGACAAGATGGGCGTGGCGCTGCGTAAGCTGGCGGAAGAAGATCCCACGTTCCAAATTGAAGTTGACGAAGCCCTCGGCCAAACCAAAATTAAAGGTATGGGCGAGTTGCACCTCGAAGTGTTGATCGACCGCATGATGCGTGAGTTTGGTGTAGAGGCGACAGTGGGCCGCCCGCGTGTTGCCTACCGCGAAACCATCACCAAGCCCACCCGTGTTGATACAACCTTCAAGCGTCAAACCGGTGGTTCAGGTCAATTTGCGCGTGTCGTGGTGGAATTTGAACCCATGACCGATGAAGATCGCGAAGCCGCACGCGAGGCCAACAAGGACAAGGATGAAAACTTCTTGTTCGTGGATGCAATCAAGGGTGGGTCTGTCCCGCGTGAGTTCATCCGCCCGACGGAAAACGGTCTCCGCGAAGCTCTGCAAGCCGGGGTTATCGCCGGGTATCCGGTCGTCGGTGTCAAAGTTCGCCTAGTTGACGGTGCTTCGCACGATGTTGACTCGAGCGAAATGGCGTTTAAGGTCGCTGGCTCTATGTGCGCCAAAGATGGTGTGCGTCAAGCTGGCCCAGCCGTTATGGAACCGACCATGAAGGTTGAAGTCGTCGTGCCGGATGATTACACCGGGTCTGTTGTGGGTGATCTGTCCTCACGGCGTGGTATCATCCAGGGTATGGAACCGCGTGGCCCCGGTGCAAGCACCGTGACCGCACGGGTGCCGCTCGGCGAGATGTTCGGTTACGCAACCAACCTGCGTAACATCACACAAGGTCGTGGTAACTTCACGATGGAATTTGATACGTATACGATTGCACCGCAGAATATCGCTGACGAAGTGATTAAGGGGTCGCTCTAAAGAGCGATCACCGTCTACGGTGTTGTATAAAAAATAAAAGCCAAGTGGGATTGTAGATCAAAAGGAAAGAGCAAACATGTCCAAGGCTAAGTTTGACCGTTCCAAGCCGCACGTGAATATCGGTACCATCGGTCACGTTGACCATGGTAAGACCACACTCACCGCAGCCATCACCAAAGTGCTGGCGCTGAGTGGTGCGGCAGAAAGACAAAATTACGAAGACATTGACAACGCACCGGAAGAACGTGCACGCGGTATTACCATCAGTATCCGCCACGTTGAATACGAAACCGAAGCGCGTCACTATGCACACGTTGACTGCCCTGGTCACCGTGACTACATCAAAAACATGATTACCGGTGCAGCGCAGATGGACGGTGCTATCCTCGTGGTAAGCGCCCCGGATGGCCCGATGCCGCAAACCCGCGAGCACGTCCTCCTGGCCCGCCAGGTGGAAGTCCCGGCGATGGTGGTCTTCCTCAATAAGGTTGACCAAATGGACGACGAAGAACTGCTGGAACTCGTCGAAATGGAGCTGTCCGAACTGCTGGAAAGCTATGACTTCGACCCGGAGACCCCGGTCGTGCGTGGCTCAGCACTGGCCGCTGCCGAGAGTGAAAGCGAAGACCCCAGCGCACCAGAATATGCGCCGATCTTGGCACTCATGGATGCCGTTGACGAGTGGATCCCCACACCGGAGCGCGAAACCGAAAAGGCATTCCTGATGCCGGTAGAAGACGTGTTCTCCATTAAGGGGCGTGGTACCGTTGTAACCGGTCGTGTGGAGCGTGGTACCCTGACCAAGGGTGCAGAAATCGAAATCATCGGCCTGCGTGAGCAAAGCATGAAGACGGTTGTGACCGGTATCGAAATGTTCCATAAGGAACTGGATCGTGCCGAAGCTGGCGACAACGCTGGTATTCTGCTGCGCGGTGTGACCCGTGAACAAGTTGAGCGTGGTATGGTTCTGGCGAAGCCGGGTAGCATCACCCCGCACAAGAAGTTCATGAGCGAAGTCTACGTTCTCAAGAAGGACGAAGGTGGCCGCCACAAGGCATTCTTCAGCGGTTACCGCCCGCAGTTCTACATCCGCACCATGGATGTGACCGGTAGCATCGAACTGCCCGAAGGCGTAGAAATGGTTATGCCTGGCGACAACGTCAACCTGGAAGTCGAACTGATTACCCCGGTGGCGCTGGAAAAAGGCTCCAAGTTCGCCATCCGCGAAGGTGGTCTGACGGTCGGTGCGGGCATCATCACCGAGATTATCGAATAGTAGCACGCAATAACCTGCGTCTGCGAGGAACGAATATGCCGGGACTTGTCCCGGCATATTGTCCCATAGCGGTAGGTTGAACTGAGGATACTATGGTAGCGAAAAACAAGATACGCATCCGGCTCAAGGCATATGATCATCGCGTGTTAGATCAATCCGCTCAGCGCATCGTCGAAACGGCGGAGCGCACAGGTGCGCGAGTGGTCGGCCCGGTGCCGCTGCCAACCCGGATCGAGCGGTTTACGGTGATGCGTTCGCCGTTTATCGACAAAGACTCACAGGAACACTTTGAAATCCGCACACACAAGCGGTTAATCGACGTGTTGGATCCCGATAGCAAAACGATTGACACCCTCATGCGGCTCAACTTGCCCGCCGGGGTAGACATCGAGATTAAGATTTAAGCGGGCGTAAGCGGGCGTAGGGATACGCTACTCGCCACTGCGCTGAGTATCGAAGTGGGAACGGGGAAGACCCCCGGCGTTACGCAAACGCAGCATCCCTCTGGAGGCGAACTATGAAGGGCATTATCGGTAAAAAAATCGGCATGACCCAGGTCTTCGATGAACAGGGTAATGTGATCCCTGTAACGGTGATCCAAGCTGGGCCGTGCTACGTAACACAAGTGCGTACTGCTGATACCGATGGATATATCGCGGTGCAACTGGGTTACGAAGAAGTAAACCCGAAGCGGTTGACGCAAGGGCAACTAGGCCATCTGCGTCGTAATAGCCTTCCGGCATTGCGCTACCTGCGCGAGTTCCGCGTGAGAAATGACAACCTGAGCGTGGAAGAAGGCCAGGAAGTAAAGGTTGATGTATTTGAAACAGGCGATCGCGTCGACGTGATCGGCACGAGCAAAGGCCGCGGCTTTACCGGGACGATTAAGCGGCATGGCTTCCAACGCCAACCCAAGACACATGGTCAGTCCGACCGTGAACGTGCCCCCGGTGCCGTTGGGATGTGCGCGACCCCTGGTCGCACCCTGCCTGGGCAACGCATGGCTGGCCGCTCCGGCAATCAGCGCGTGACGATGCAAAATCTGGAAGTTATGGTCATCGACACCGAGCGTAACCTGCTGGCAGTTAAAGGGTCTGTGCCGGGCGCAAAAAATGGCTTGTTGATGATTAAGCCGGCGCGCCGCTAGGAAGACGGAGTAAAGACGCGATGCAAGCAACAGTAGTGGATATCAACGGTAAACAGGTCAATACAATTGATCTACCAACCGATATTTTTGAAGTCGAAGTAAACGTGGGGTTGATGCACCAAGCCTATGTTCGCCAAATGGCGAATGCGCGCTTGGGCACACAAAAGACCAAAACCCGCAGCGAAGTTCGGATGACTGGGGCGAAGTGGTATCGTCAAAAGGGTACAGGCCGCGCCCGTCATGGTGCGAAGAGTGCGCCGATTTTTGTCGGCGGTGGCTTGGCTCATGGGCCGCGCCCGCGCAAGTATACCAAGGACATGCCCAAAAAGATGCGTCGCAAGGCGATCCGCTGTGCATTGAGCGCCTTGCTGCGCGACGAGCAACTGGTCTTCGTCGATTCGCTGGCGATCAGCAATCCGAAGACCAAAGAAGTCAAGCAAGTCCTGGAAACATTAGTCGGCGAAGGTAACAGCGCCTTAGTGCTGCTGGCCGAGGGCAACGACGCGGTTGAACGCGGTGTTCGTAACCTGCCCAACGCCCGTTACCTCCGTGCCAATTATTTGAACATCCGCGACCTGCTGCAATATGACAAAGTAATTGTACCGTTGGACGCACTCGATGTCATTAAAGGCATCTGGGGAACGGAGGCGTAATCATGGCGAATATTCATCCTTATGACGTGATCCGCCGTCCGGTGATTACGGAAAAGTCAAACGAGATGCTCGACGACCTAAACCAATATGTATTTGAGGTTGACATCCGAGCTAATAAAATCCAAGTCCGCGAAGCGGTGGAATCCATATTTGAAGTTGACGTGACAAACGTCAACACGCTGATTATGCCGCCCAAGCGTGGCCGCCGGGGTCGCAAATGGTACATGCGAACCAAACGCTGGAAGAAGGCGATTGTCTCGCTGGAACCCGGCCAAACCATTGAGTTATTTGATGTTTAGAGGTTGAGCTATGCCGGTTAAAGTTTATAAGCCCACCTCGGCTGGCCGCCGGGATATGACGGGCCACTCATTTGAGGAAATTACCAAATCCAGGCCGGAGCGCTCCCTGACCGAAGCACTGCGCAAGAAGGGCGGGCGTAATAACAAGGGGCGCATCTCGGTGCGTCATCGTGGCGGTGGTCACAAGCGCCGTTATCGTATCATAGACTTCAAGCGGAACAAGTTCGACACCCGCGCCGAAGTCGTTGCGATCGAGTACGACCCGAACCGCTCAGCCCGCATTGCTTTGCTGCAATACGAAGACGGGGAAAAGCGTTACATCATCGCGCCCCTGGGGGTCAAAGTAGGGGATGTCATCGGCAACGGTGATAATGCCACACTGCGCCCAGGTAATGCGCTTAAGATCAAGGATATTCCCGTCGGTACGCAAATCCACAATGTGGAACTGCTGCCGGGCAAGGGCGGGCAACTCGCACGCTCTGCGGGGGTTTCCGCTCAGATTTTGGCGAAGGAAGGCACATATGCCCAAATTCGCCTGCCAAGTGGAGAAGTCCGTTTGGTACACGAAAACTGCATGGCGACTATCGGCCAGGTCGGGAATACCGATCATGGTAACGTAAAGCTGGGTAAAGCAGGTCGTCGTCGTTGGATGGGCTGGCGCCCGACCACACGCGGGTCTGCTATGGCACCGGATGCTCACCCGCATGGTGGTGGTGAAGGTAAAACCGGTGTCGGTATGGCTGCGCCGAAGACCCCCTGGGGTAAACCCGCACTGGGTAAGCGCACCCGCGCCAATCGCCGCACCAACCGCTTTATCGTTCGTCGTCGCGGCAAGAGAAGATAGTAGGGGAGGACTGTTATGTCTCGTTCATTAAAGAAGGGGCCTTTCGTATCCCCTAAGTTGTTGCGCAAGGTAGAAAAGCTCAACGATGCGAAGAAGAAGACGGTCATCCGTACCTGGAGCCGTGCTAGCACGGTCTTCCCGCAAATGGTCGGACACACCATCGCTGTGCATGATGGGCGGCGTCATGTCCCCATCTACATCACCGAGAATATGATCGGCCACAAGCTTGGGGAATTCGCCCCGACCCGCACCTATCGCGGGCACCTTGTGGAAAAGAAGAGGTAAGAAGGCGGAGGCATCATGAAAGTACGGGCACAAACCAAACACGTCATGATCTCCCCCCAAAAGTTGCGCCTCGTCTGTGACGAAGTGCGTGGGATGAATGCCGTGCAAGCACGCACGCTGCTGGAATTCCTGCCGCAAAAAGGGGCGGATATCATCGGTAAAACCCTGTCCTCCGCAATTGCTAATGCGGAAGAAAATCACGACTTCAACCCGATGGATCTGTATGTATCCGAAATCTGGGCTGATGAAGGTCCGCGACTGCGTCGGTTTAAGGCTGGTGCGCGTGGGCGCTACAAGCCGCGTACACGTCGTACCGCGCATGTGACCGTCATTTTGGAAGAGCGAGAGGCAGAATAATGGGTCGTAAGGTACACCCCATTGGGTTCCGACTAAAGGTAAATCGCGATTGGGATGCGCGTTGGTATGCAGAAGGTGGGCGCTATGTTGACCTGCTGCACGAAGACCGCCAAATCCGCGAATATGTGAAGAAAGAAGCCGGTCGCGCTGGGGTCTCCAAAGTTGAGATTGAGCGTTACCCGAACCAAGTATTGGTCAACATCCATACGGCACGCCCCGGTATCGTCATCGGGCGCAAGGGCGAGTCGGTCAAGAAGGTGAAGAATGACCTGGAAAACCTGACTGAAAAGAAGGTCAAGGTTGAAGTCACCGAAGTTGAAAAGCCGGATGTAGACTCGCAACTTGTGGCAGAAAACATCGCTAACCAGCTCGAACGACGTATCGGCCATAGCCGTGCTATCAAACGCGCCATCGGCCAAGCGATGCGCCAAGGTGCCGAAGGCATCCGTGTGAACGTCGCCGGGCGACTGGGTGGCTCTGATATGGCACGCCGCGAATGGCAAAGCGAAGGCCGCATCCCACGTAATACCATGCGTGCGGATATTGACTACGGCTTTGCTGAAGCGAAAACGACCTTTGGCCGCATCGGTATTAAGGTGTGGATCTATAAGGGCGATGTGCTGGACTACCAAGAAGATAACAAGCGGTCCGGCGAGCAAAAAGATGCTTACGTTAGTTCGTAACGCCGGGAATGAGGAGCAAACATTATGTTGATGCCCAAACGTGTAAAGCACCGCAAGCAATTTCGCGGTCGTATGAAAGGTAAAGCCCATCGCGGTGCCGCCGTCCAGTTTGGCGACTACGGCATCCAGGCGACAGAACCGGTGTGGATCACCAGCCGTCAGATCGAAGCGGCACGCCGTGCGATGGTTCGTTACATTAAACGTCGTGGTAAAATTTGGATCCGTATCTTCCCCGATAAGCCGATTACGCAAAAAGCAGCGGAAACGCGCATGGGTAAAGGTAAAGGGTCTGTGGAGTACTGGGTCGCTGTCGTCAAGCCGGGGCGCGTACTCTTCGAGATGAGCGGTGTGGACGAAGAAACCGCCCGCGAAGCGTTGCGCTTGGCAGCCATGAAACTGCCGTGCAAGACGAAATTCGTCAAGCGGATTGACACGATCTCTGGTCTGGAGGTGAGCTAGAATGGCCGTCTTGGACATACAGTTTATCCGTAATTTGCCGGATGCAGACCTGATTATTGAGATTGAAGACAAGCGTGCCGAGCTGTTTAACATGCGCTTTCAACAAGCGAGTGGCCAGTTAGAAGACACGACCCTGCTGCGGCAGGCCAAGCGTGACCTAGCCCGCCTGCTTACTGTCCAGCGCGAACGTCAGCTCGCCGCCCAGTTAGCGGAAGAGGAAGAAATCAATGGCTAACAATCGTCGTCGGCTGCAAGGCCGTGTAATCGGCAACTCGATGGACAAGACGGTTGTCGTTGCTATCGAGCGTCGCAAGATGCACCGCTTGTACAAAAAAGTGGTGACATCCACCAAAAAGCTCTTAGCACATGATGAAACCAACGACATCCCCCTCGGGGCGATTGTCCGTGTGGTGGAAACAAAGCCCATGAGCAAGCGTAAACGCTGGGCAGTAGAAGAAGTCCTCCAGACACCTGACGTGGTGATGGACCCCATCTCGGCTCCTGCGCCGGATTTGGATGAGGAGGAGTAGAGAATGATCCAAACAGAATCGCGCTTGAAGATCGCTGATAACAGCGGTGCGCAAGAAATTCTGGTCATCCGTGTCTTGGGCGGCTCCAAGAAGCGTTATGGGCGTGTAGGCGATATTGTCGTCGCTACGGTCAAATCCGCCGCTGCCCAGGGCAACGTCAAGAAAAGCCAGATTGTACGCGCTGTCATCGTCCGTACTGCCAAAGAATATCGCCGTGCGGATGGCTCTTACATTAAGTTTGACGATAACGCGGCTGTTATCTTGGCCGATGACATGACTAACCCACGCGGCACGCGCGTCTTTGGGCCGGTCGCACGCGAACTGCGCGACAAAGGCTTCATGAAGATTGTGTCGCTGGCACCAGAGACACTGTAGGAGTAACGAACGATGCAGCGTATTAAGAAGGGCGATCTCGTAGAAGTAATCGCCGGTAAGGACATTGGTCTACGCGGGGAAGTTGTGCAAGTGCTGCCCAAACGCAACCGTGTGATCGTCAGTGGAGTAAACACCATGAAGCGCCACCGCAAGGCACGGCAAGTGGGCAACCAACAGATCCCGGCGCAGATTGTCGAATTCGACGCGCCGCTGCACATCTCGAATGTGATGCTGATTGACCCGAAATCAGATAAGCCGACCCGTGTGGGCTTCAAGTTTACTGAAGAGGGGCGTAAAGTCCGCTTCGCCAAAAAAAGCGGCGCAATTCTCGATTAATTAACCGGAGCGAATGAAAAATGGCTATTCCAACATTACAAGCTCGCTACCGGGAAGCAGTTGTGCCAGAACTCGTCGAAGAGTTTGGCTACAATAACCCGATGCGAGTACCCACGGTCAAGAAGATTGTGATTAACATCGGCGTGGGTGAGGCAATTGATAACCCGAAGTCATTAGATGGCGCAGTCGAAGACTTGCGCATCATTACTGGGCAACAGCCGATTATCACCAAAGCACGCAAGAGCATCGCCGGGTTTAAGCTGCGTGAAGGGCGTGCGATTGGTGCGAAGGTCACACTACGCGGCGAGCGTATGTGGGCTTTGCTCGACCGTCTGGTCAATATCGCGTTGCCCCGTATCCGCGACTTCCGAGGTGTTCCAGCCAAGCTCGATGGGCGTGGCAACTATACCGTCGGCCTGCGTGAACAACTGGTCTTCCCGGAGATTGACTTCGACAAGGTAGACAAAGTACGTGGCATGGAAATAACCATTGTCACCGATGCTGAAAATGACGAAGAAGGCCGCCGGCTGCTCAAGCTGCTCGGTATGCCTTTCCAGGATAGTTAAGGGACGGAGTAAGAACCTATGGCAAAGACAGCTATGCCGTATCGTGAGCAGCGGCGCAAGTACGATGTATGTGTGCGCAACCGCTGCAAAAAGTGTGGGCGTCCGCGCGGGTATATCCGTCGCTTTGGGCTGTGTCGTATTTGCTTCCGAGAAATGGCGCTTAAGGGTGAACTCCCAGGCGTGGTTAAATCAAGCTGGTAGGAGTAGTCATGACAAGCGATCCGATTGCAGATATGCTAACGCGCATCCGCAATGCGCTAATGGCACGGCAACTAAGCGTCGTTGTGCCTTTTTCAAAACTTAAAGCGGACATTGCGCGGATTTTACAAGAAGAAGGCTATATTGAGTCCTTCACTATCGGGGATGAGCAACCTGTGGCGCTCATTCACATCAGCCTTAAGTATTACGGCGAACGGCGTACCCGCCGCCCCGTTATCACCAACTTACAACGCATTAGCAAGCCAGGCCGCCGCGTTTATCGTGGCCGTCGTGACCTGCCGCGTGTGTTGAGTGGGACGGGCATCGCCATCTTGACCACCCCCAAAGGCGTAATGACAGCGCGTCAAGCGCGGCGCGAGCGCGTCGGTGGCGAAGTGCTGTGTTACATCTGGTAAGGAGAGGTTGGTAATGTCTCGTATTGGTAAGAAACCGATTGCACTGCCCAATCAAGTCGAGATCAAAATCGACGGGCAGGCAGTATCCGTAAAAGGCCCTAAGGGGCAACTCTCGCATGACGTTCACCCAGATGTGAGCGTAGCGATGGAAGATGGCGAAGTCGTGGTGAACCGCCCCAACGACGAGAAGCGCATCCGTGCACTGCACGGGCTTACACGCGCACTGCTGGCAAATATGGTCACCGGTGTTTCGGAAGGCTTTCGGCGGTCGTTGATGATCGAAGGGGTGGGGTATCAAGCAGAATTGCGCGGTAACGACCTCGTCCTGAAGCTCGGCTTCTCGCACGAAGTGGTCGTCAACCCGCCTGATAGCGATACAAAGTTCACCGTTGAAGAACGTGGCCGCTTGATCCATGTCGATGGCATCGACAAGCAGGTTGTGGGGCAGGTTGCGGCCAACATTCGCAACTGGCGACCGCCGGAACCGTACAAGGGTAAGGGCATTCGCTATAGTGACGAAATAATTATCCGCAAAGCGGGTAAGGCAGGGAAGTAAATAATGGCAGATATTAGAGGCAAAGTTAAGACGACTTCGCGTAAGCGTCGTCAAAAGCGTGGGCGCTCCAAGATCAGCGGTACACCGCAACGCCCCCGCCTGAGCATTTACCGCAGCCTGGATAATATCTATGCCCAGGTGATTGACGATATAGCCGGGCACACACTGGCTTCTGCATCAACCATTGAAGGTGACGTTGCTAAGCAAGTTGATGGTAAGTCGAAGCAGGATGCTGCGCGTGTCGTCGGCCAGGTTGTCGCCGAGCGTGCGAAAGCCGCCGGGGTGACCCAGGTCGTCTTTGATCGTGGTGGTTATAAATATCATGGTCGCGTGGCTGCGCTGGCCGAAGGTGCCCGCGAAACCGGGTTGGAATTCTAAGGAGAGGTGACGATGGCAGATAACAGACGAGATCGTCGTGACCGCCGTGACGAAGAACGCGAAGAACTTGATGAGCGCGTAGTTGACATCAAGCGCGTTGCGAAGGTCATCAAAGGTGGTCGTCGCTTCGCCTTCCGCACGGTGGTTATTGTCGGCGACAACAAAGGCCGCATTGGTGTCGGCGTTGGTAAAGCGCGTGGCGTGCCGGATAGCATCCGCAAGGCCGCAGACCGCGCCCGCCGCAATATGATTGAAGTAGCGCTTTCTGGCTCGACCGTGCCGTATGAAGTGACCATGCGTCATGGTGGCGCTCAGGTCTTCCTCAAACCGGCTGCGCCCGGTACCGGTGTTATCGCCGGTGGGGCGATGCGTGCCGTTTTGGAAGCAGTCGGCGTGTCCGACATCCTGTGCAAGAGCCAGGGTAGCCCGAACTTGCTCAACGTAGCGATGGCGACCGTTAAGGCGCTCGATAGCCTGCGTAGCCCGCAAGAACTTGCGTCTATGCGCGGTGTTCCGGTGGAAAACGTGACGCCGTTTTGGGAACTGCGCAAGCAACAAGCCGACATCGTAGTCGAGCCGACGGCGACGGAGGAAAGCGACGATGAGTAGCGAACGCACCGTCAAGGTGACGCTGATTAAAAGCGTTATCGGCTACAAGCAAGATCAACGCAAGACCGTTCAGGCACTCGGTTTGAGGAAGCTCAACGAGAGCCGTGTGCATAAAGAAACTCCTCAAATTCGCGGGATGCTTAATAAAGTAAGCCATCTACTGCGGATTGAGGAAGTAGAGGAATAGTTACCGATGAAACTACATGATCTGAGACCCGACAAAGGGGCGAAGAAGAGAAAGACCCGTGTGGGTCGCGGTATCTCCGCTGGTAAAGGTAAGACGGCTGGCCGCGGTATGAAAGGCCAAGGCGCACGCAGTGGTGGTGGCAAAGGCCCGTACTTTGAGGGTGGTCAGTTGCCCTTAGTCCGTCGTCTGCCGTTCAAGCGCGGGTTTACCAACATCTTCCGCATCGAGTATCAAGAGGTCAACGTGGACTTCCTCGACAAGCGATTTGAAGATGGTGAGGAAGTCACCCCGCAGACCTTGGCCGAGCGTGGCTTGGTGCGTGACGCGGATAAGCCCATTGTGATTATGGGGCGTGGTGAACTCAGCAAGAAACTCACCGTGCACGCGCAACGCTTTACGAAAAGTGCCGCAGAGAAGATCGACAAGGCTGGTGGTAGCACAACCGTAATCCCGCTGAAGATCACCGGGGCGCTAGCAACAGTGAAGAAACTGCGCAAAGAAGACCTCGAAAAACTCCAAAATGAAGGCTAAACACCCATAAGAGGCCAGGTTTTTATCCTGGCCTGTGGCTTGATAAGTACACGTTAAGAGGAAACGACCATGATTCAGGCTTTATTCAATGCCTGGCGGCTGCCAGATGTGCGCAATA
The DNA here is from genome assembly GCA_034437635.1 of Anaerolineae bacterium. Taxonomy (GTDB): domain Bacteria; phylum Chloroflexota; class Anaerolineae; order Aggregatilineales; family Phototrophicaceae; genus J038. The sequence goes on from DAOTTT010000259.1 coordinate 23,112, forward strand.
AGCTGTTGATTACCGGGTTTATCCTGGTGATTTATCAGTTTGCTGCTCATGTGCCGGTCGTCGGCGTGAACCGCAATGCATTAGAGCAATTGCTCGACCCCAGCGCGACCGGGGGTAACCTGGTGCAGACGCTAAACCTGCTGTCTGGTGGGGCGGTCGCTAACTTTAGTATTTTGGCGAACGGGGTCTATCCCTATATTACCGCTTCCATTATCTTCCAGTTGCTCGTGCCCATCATCCCGCGTTTACAACAAATTCAACGCGAACCAGGCGGACAGGAAAAGATCCAGCGTTACACTTACTATTTGACGATCCCGATGGCTGTTTTGCAGGCGTTCGGGCAGATCCAAATTTTTAACGCGCTCTTGGTCAGTAATGAAGTAACAGGCGGTACACAAGAAACGCTAACCATTATCCCCGGCTTCGGGAGCGACCTCTTGCTGACGGTGAGTGTATTGGCGACAATGACCGCCGGAACCATGTTTGCGATCTGGTTAGGTGAGCTTATCACAGAGCAGGGCATTGGTAACGGTATCTCGATTATCATCTTTGCGGGTATCGTGGCGGAAGCGCCGACGAACTTCGCCAACTTGGTGACGAACTCTTTGCGCCCTGTGTGGGATATTGGCCTATTCTTGGCAATTACCCTGATTAGTGTCGTGGCGATTGTCTACATACAAGAAGGGGTTCGACGAATACCCGTTCAATACGGTAAGCGTGTGCGTGGCCGCAAGCAATACGGCGGCACCAGCACGCATATTCCGCTCCGTGTGAACCCGGTCGGCATGATCCCGCTCATCTTCTCGCAGGCGGTGATTACCTTCCCGGCGGTGTTTGTCAGCTTCTTCCCAGAGGGCGGCTTCAGGCAGGAAGTGACGGAAACGTTCGGGAGTCAGCAAGGGTTGATCTTCTGGCTATCCTTCTTCATCTTGACGGTTGCGTTCACTTTCTTCTATTCGGAAGTGATGATCGGCAATCAGAATCTCGCGGAGTCACTCCAGCGGCAGGGGGGGTTTATCCCCGGTATCCGTCCGGGTAAGCGCACACAGGACTATATCGTCCGTGTGACCCGGCGTATCACGCTTGTTGGTGCGGTCTTCTTGGGTATCATCGCCATTGTCCCCGGTATGGTGGACTTTGTTAACGGGATCTTATTCCCTGGCGAGAGTGTGGAAGGGGCGCTTAATGCGGCCACCGTGTTGACAGGCGCGGGCTTAATCATCGTTGTCGGTGTGGTCATCGACTTCATGCGCCAGTTGGAAGCCCAACTTGTAATGCGCAATTACGAAGGCTTCATGCGCTAAATAATATGCCGGGGTCTATCCCCGGCAGCTTTTTTTGAAGAATTTTAGGATAGGTAACATGGGCCTGTATCTGATTATCATGGGTGTGCAAGGCGCGGGTAAGGGCACACAAGCGGCATTCATCCAAAAGCAATACGGCATTCCGCAAGTCTCGACTGGCGATCTGTTCCGTGCGATGAAAACCCGCGAAGACGACCTCGCCAAACGTGTACAAGAGATTATGACCAGTGGCGCGTTGGTGCCGGATGATGTCACCAATGAGGTGCTCAAAGATCGTCTTGAGCAGCCGGACGCTGAAAATGGGGTCATTTTGGACGGCTATCCGCGCAATATCGCGCAGGCACAATGGCTGGCAAAGCACTTAAAAGGCCGGGGCGAAAAGCTGGCAGCGGTGCTCTTGCTCACGCTGGACGGCTACACCGCGTTTAAGCGGGCGTTTGGCCGCGTGAAGGATAGCGAAACAGGCGATACGTTTAACATCTACTTTAATGATGGGCGCATCGACTGGACGATAGAGGAAGACGAAAACGGCACATTCTCGCCGCGCATCGTCGCCAAAGATACAAAGACCGGGCGTGAACTTGCACGGCGTAAGGACGATCATGCGGTGGCGGTCGTCAAGCGGATTGACACGTACTTTGCGGAGACAATGCCCTTGGTCGAGCACTACCGCGCCCAGGACTTGCTCGTAGAAGTAGACGCTGAACAATCAATCGAAGCGGTCAGCGGTGCATTGAAGGCAGAGATTGATAAGGTGTCGGCACGGTGACATTCACCATCAAAACGCCAGAGGAATTGACCATTATGCGCGAAGCCGGGCGCATCGTCGCCGTCGCGCACGAAGAAATGCACAAGGCGATTAAGCCGGGCATCAGCACGAAAGAGCTTGATGTCATCGCGGAGACAGTGATCCGCGATCATGACGCGACCCCGGCCTTTTTAGGGCACGAGAAACCGGGTTCGCCGCCTTTCCCGGCGACGATCACGGCTAGTGTCAACGAGGTTTTGGTACATGGTATCCCCTTGGCGGATCATATCCTCAAAGAAGGGGATATTATCAGCTTGGATGTGGGATGCTTCTACAAAGGCTATGTGGGCGATGCTGCCCGGAGTTGGCCTGTAGGGGAGGTTGCCCCGGCAGCTCAAAGGCTGATTGACGTAACCTACGAAACCCTGATGGAAGCGATCAAGGTCGCACGAGCAGGCAACCGCGTAAGCGATGTCGCACGGGCGACCGAAAAACACGCCACCAAAAACGGGTACAGTGTAGCCCGCGAGTACACCGGACATGGGGTAGGCAAGCAAATGTGGGAAGCGCCACAAATCCCGAACTGGTGGCCGCGTAAGCGCAACCGCCGCTACGAAGCTGCGGATATGGAACTTGTGCCGGGCATGACCATCGCTATTGAGCCGATGGTCATCGCGGGGCGGGCGCTTTTAGAAGAACTAGACGACAAATGGACGGTCATCGCCAAGGATAAGTCGCTGTGTGCCCATTGGGAGCATACTATCGCCATTACGCCTGATGACCCTGTTATCTTAACGCTGCCGTAAGTATAGACAGCTAGCGTTAAATCTGATATGATAAACGATCTGTGAAAAGACAAATCCGGGAAATTGACAATCATGAAGGTATCAACGTCAATTAAGCGTCGTTGCCCTAAGTGCCGCGTGATTAAGCGCAAGGGCCGCGTGATGATTATCTGCACGAACCCCAAGCACAAGCAGCGGCAAGGCTAGAGGGACTATTAGGGAGAAATACGCATGGCACGTATTGAAGGTGTAGACCTGCCACGCAATAAGCGCGTAGTGATCGCGTTAACATATATTTATGGCATCGGTCGCTCCACCAGTGAGAAAATTCTGGATGAAACTGGCATTGACCACAGCATCCGCGTGAACGACTTGACCGAAGACCAGGTGCAGCAATTGCGCGAGGTCATTTCACCCATCACTACTGAGGGTGACTTGCGCCGCCAAATGCAATTGAACATCAAACGTCTGTCGGAAATCGGCGCGTATCGTGGCCTGCGGCATCGCCGCAACCTGCCGGTAAACGGTCAACGCACCCGTACTAATGCGCGTACGCGGCGCGGTCCGAAGAAGACCGTACCGGGTCGTGGTCGTCGTCGTGGTACGAAGTAACCCATTTTTTCATCGTTATAACCCAAACCAGCGAAAGACAACCGCGCCCTGCCTGTCAGGGCGCATATTGGCATAGAGCATGGAGTGAGTAATGGCAAAAGCACGTAAGCCAAGCGGTCGTCGCGCCGCTAAGAAAGTCCTAAAGAACATACCTTACGGTCAGGCGCACATCTTTGCGACGTTTAACAACACCATTGTGTCCATGACCGACCAATCCGGCAACGTTATCGCCTGGTCAAGCGCCGGGACATCGGGCTTTAAGGGAAGCCGCAAAAGCACCCCATACGCCGCACGGATGGCCGCACAAACCGCCAGCGAAACCGCACAAACACACGGCATGAAGGAAGTTGACGTTTTCGTCAAAGGCCCTGGCCCTGGGCGCGAAGCAGCTATTCGGTCGATCCAGGCGAGTGGGCTAAAAGTACGGTCAATCACGGATATGACGCCAATCCCGCATAATGGAGTGCGCCCGCCTAAAAAGCGTCGCGTCTAATTTGTTTGATCGCTTAAGTCCGTCCGCAACCTGAGTCCACAGGAGGAAACATACTCTTGGTTACCAATCAAATGGTTTTGCCCCATACTGTCGAAACCAACGCGGCGACCCGAAATTACGGTCGCTTTACGATCAGCCCGCTGGAAAGTGGCTACGGCCTGACATTGGGCAACGCGCTGCGGCGGATCTTACTTTCGTCTTTACCGGGCGCTGCCGTGACAAGCATTCGCGTGTCTGATGTGCATCACGAATTTTCGGCTATCCCGTATGTCCGCGAAGACATGACACAGTTGATCCTGCAAGTGAAGCAATTGCGCTTAAAGCTGGAAGGCACCGATGTTGAGCAGGCGCGGCTGCGCTTAGAGCATCGCGGCGAAGGCACCGTGACGGCGGCAGACATCAATTATCCGCCGGAAGTCACCATCATTAACACCGACCTGTATCTGTTCACCGTAGACTCCCCGGATGCGCATCTGGAAATGGAGTTCAGCGTGCAGATGGGGCGCGGTTATAGCCCGGCGGAAGAACGCGGTCGTTTGCCCATTGGTGAGCTACCCATTGATGCGATCTTTAGCCCGGTGCGCCGTGTGAACTTCGACGTGGAGCGCACACGGGTGGGGCAACAGACTAACTACGATAAGCTCATCCTGGAAATCTGGACGGATGGCACCGTCGGCCCAAGCGAAGCCTTGAGCCAAGCCTCGCACATTATGATCCGTCACTTAAATGTCATCAGCGGCATAAGTGAGGTAGCAGAGGATAGCATTGGCGGCTTCTTCGACCAAGACGAAGCGGTTGAAGTTGATGAGCCAGGGCAGACCCACAACAAGCGCTATTACTCTAAGATGATCGAAGAGCTTGACCTGAGCGTGCGCGTGTTTAATTCATTAAAGCGCACCGGCATCACTACAGTGGGTGATGTGTTGGATATGCTTGATCGTGGCACGGATGCTATGCTGGCGATCCGTAACTTTGGCGAGAAATCGCTGGATGAGTTGGTCGATAAATTACGTGAAAAGGGCTTCCTCGACGAAGAAGAGGAAGAAGGCTAGTCACGCGGTAAATTTGCCGTATAATGAGCCAACTCACATCAATTTGGAAAACACATTAGATAGGCGCAGCAACAGTCTGCGCCTTTATAGAGAATTACGAGGGAGCACATCATGCGCCATCGCATTAAAGGTAAAAAATTAGGACGTAACACCAGCCAGCGCAAAGCCCTGCGTAAGAGCTTGACACTGGCTCTGTTGGAACATGAGCGCATCCGCACAACCGAAGCCAAGGCTAAATTTGTGCGCGGTCATGTGGAGAAGATCATCACGCTGGCGAAGCGTGGCTTGGCGAAAGCGGAAGAAACCGGCCAAGATGAGGCCACCGTGCACGCCCGCCGTATCGCTGCCAGCCGCTTGAACAACGACCGCGTTGTCGTTTCCAAGCTGTTCGACGAAATCGCCCCGCGTTATGAAGATCGTCCCGGTGGTTATACCCGCATCTATAAGCTGGGGCCGCGTAAGGGCGACAACGCGCCGATGGTTTTGCTAGAATTAGTCGATAACGAGTACGACGACGCTTAAGCAGTGCGTTACCGGGGGATTTTAGCCTATGATGGCCGTGCATACTTGGGCTTTCAGCGGCAAGCTGAGGGCACACCAACGGTACAAGGTGCGGTAGAGAAGGCCATCACGCGGATTGTCGGCGCGTTCGCGCCGATTATGGGCGCTGGACGCACCGACACGGGCGTTCATGCGACCGGACAAGTCATCGTGTTTGATGCCCCCATGTGGCGGCATGATCCCGCTACTTTGCTACGGGCGATCAACACGGCGCTGCCGGACGACATCGCCCTGCAAGATTTAACAACCACATCGCCGGACTTTCATCCACGTTTCGCCGCGCAATCGCGCATGTATCGGTATAGTGTGTTGCAATGCAACCCGCGTCAGCCGTTGCAGCGGTATCTAAGCTGGCAAATTCATAAGCCCTTAGATGTCGATGCGATGCAGGCGGCAGCGGCTTTGCTGCTCGGTGAGCATGACTTCGCCACGTTTGGCAACCCACCGCAAGGAACAAACACCGTTCGCCGGGTTTTTGCGTCGTCGTGGGCGCGGTTGGATGTGCTGTATGGTGTCGAATTGATCTACACGGTGCAGGCAACGGCCTTCTTGCATCATATGGTGCGGCGCATGGTCGGTATGCAGGTGGATGTGGGGCGCGGTTGGCTGACGTTAGCCGACTTTGAGTGCATTTTTCGTAGTGCGGATTTAGCACAGGCGAAGACAATGGCACCGCCACAAGGATTAACCCTGGTACAGGTGCAATATTGATGTTGTAATCATCGGGGGGATTTCCCTCGTTGGACGGCTTCGCAAAATCGTTGCCCTGCAACGGACAAATCGAGGCCATAATGATCGATTAAGGCGGAGCATCCTGCCCGCTGAAGGAGTTATCATGAGACAGAAGACATTTTCTACAACCCCCGGCGACATCGAGCGCCGCTGGTGGATTGTGGATGCCGAAGGGCAGACCCTAGGCCGACTTGCTTCGCAAATCGCGCCGTTGCTCAAGGGCAAACACAAGGCCATCTATGCGCCGCACCTCGATACAGGGGATTATATTGTTGTCATCAACTGCGAGAAGATCGCGGTGACGGGCAATCGCCTGGACAGCAAGAAGTACTATCGCCACTCCCGTTACATGGGCAGCTTGAAGGAAACCACGCTGCGCGAAATGTTGGAAAAGCACCCGGAGCGCGTCATCAAGACTGCTGTGAAGGGGATGCTGCCGAAGAACGTACTTGGGCGGCAGATGCTCAGGAAACTGCGCGTTTACGTCGGCGAAGAGCACCCACACGCGGCACAAAGCCCGGAACTGCTGGAATTTTAGGAGCGTATAACCTATGTCTGCACAGTACTACGAAGGTATTGGCCGCCGCAAGGCTGCATCAGCGCGTGTCCGCCTTTTCCCAGGTGGCACCGGCAACGTGATTATTAACGACAAAGACGCTCGCGATCACCTCCCGCGTGCGGGTGACTTTGAAATCTTCATGGCTCCGCTGATCGAGATCGGCCAGGAAGCCAGCTATGATGTGACGATCCATGTGCGTGGTGGCGGCATCAGCGGCCAACGCGACGCGATCAAGCTCGGCGTGGCGCGGGCATTGCTGAAGATCGACCCCGATCTGCGCCCCCGTATGCGCGGTGGTGGCTTCCTCACACGCGACTCCCGCGTGAAGGAACGTAAAAAGCCAGGTCTCAAGCGTGCGCGTAAGGCACCGACCTACACCAAGCGTTAACGCACCAACCCATATATGTAATACAAAAGCGGAGACGATTAATCTCCGCTTTTTGCTTTTTCTAGTAGGTGCGACTGAGCAAGCGGTCAATATCGTCGATTTGCTCGGTGTGGAGCGCAGCATACTGCATAAAATATTCCACGTCGGCATGGCTACTCCAGGGGCGGCCATCCGGTAGAATCGTCTCATGGTCAAAGTACGCGCCGAAGAGCAGCACATTGTCGATGATCGCGCCGGTGAGGTTCGCCCCGCGCAGGTTCGAGTCGCGCAGGTCGGAGTTAACCAAGTTGGCGCGGGTGAGGTTGGCTTTATAAAAGTTAACGTTGCGCAAGTTGGCATCGCCGATAGATGCAGCCTGTAAGTTCGTCTGCACGAAATCCGCGCTTTCTACATCAGCCTTAAAGAAATTGGCGCGGCTTAAATCGGCGTTGTCGCAATGTGCGCCGCGTAGATCTGCCATGAAGAAATTTGCATCAGGCAGAAGGGCATTCCGTAGGTCAACGCCTTGCAAGGTGCCATCGTACAGCCAATCATATTGACGCAGTGTTTCCAGCGCCGCATGGATGTTTTCGGTATTATTGCTGCGTAGGGCTTGGATGGCCGCGAGTTTTTTCTTGGCGCGTCCGGCGTACTCGTGCAGAATATGGCTGGCATCTTTGACGTTGGGTACGATAAACACGCGGTTTTCAACATCGTAAAATTTGCGAGCGACGGCAAAAAGACGCTTGATGAGCGTTTTGCGGGTGATGACAATAACAATGCCGATGTTCGCTGGGGAGGGCACCAGCGCCCGTTCGAGATCGCTAAAGCGTACCGATCCAGGGAGCTTGGCAGTGCCTAAAGTGTGTGCGACAATATTCACGGTATGACGAACACTCGCCACCATGCGTTGACCAACGGTGACCGACCGATAAAAATCGTCCCATGTCCATGCACCATCAAATTTGCACCATAGCAGTGTTTGGGCATCGTCACCCCAGGTCATTGAGATTGGCATCATCACCCTCTACATATAACAGTATTGTAAGTAGCATAACAAAAAATTTATAATTTTCCGCTGAAGATTTGGTACTAACGAGATTGGAGTTTGTATGAAAATTGTCATTGTTGGTCTAGGGCCGGGTGATGTCGATGACCTCTCGCGCAAGGCATGGCGCACGCTCAAGCAAGCACAGACGGTCTATTTACGCACAGCGCATCATAACTGCGTGCCGTGCTTGCCCCAGAGTGAGACGACTTATCACACTTTCGATCATATCTACGAGACGACCGAAGCCTTTGAGGATGTTTACACGACCATCGTCAATACATTGCTGGATGCAGCCAAGGCGGATGATGTAGTCTACGCTGTGCCAGGGGATCCGCTAGTAGGGGAGTCCACCACCACGCGCATACTCAAGCAGGCCGCAGCACAGGATGTTGCAGTCGAGATCGTCAACGGCATCAGCTTTATCGAGCCAATGCTCAAGGCCGTTGGTGTGGATGCGCTCGAAGGTATACAGATCTTCGATGGGCTGGACATCGCCGCGATGCACCACCCGCCGCTTAACCCGGACTTTCCGGCGTTGGTGGGGCAGGTCTACAGCCGGGCGGTTGCGTCCAACGTCAAGCTGACGTTGATGAACCAATACCCCGATGAATTTGAAGTCGTGTTGATCCACGCCGCCGGGACAGATGACGCGCTGATTGAGCGCGTGCCTTTACACGAGATCGACCGCAGCGACCAGATCAACCACATGACATCGCTCTACGTCCCGGCGCTAGGCGCGATGACCAGCTTTGAGCAATTCCAAGAGATCATCGCGCATTTGCGTGCGCCGGAGGGCTGCCCCTGGGATCGCAAGCAAACGCACGAGGCTCTGCGGCAATATCTGCTGGAGGAAACCTACGAAGTGCTGGAAGCCATCGACAGCGGTGATACCGATGAGCTTTACAAGGAACTCGGTGATTTGTTGTTGCAAATCGTCCTCCATACGCAGATCGCCATTGATGACGGCGAATTTCACATGACCGATGTCATTCGTCACATCAACGAGAAGATGGTGCGCCGACATCCGCATGTCTTTGCGACGACAGAAGTCGATGATGCGGATGAGGTCGTCGTCAATTGGGAGGCGATTAAGGCTGAGGAACGCGCTCAAAATGGCAAAGACGAGCGCGAGTCCTTGCTTGATGGCATTCCGCAAGCGTTACCCGCTTTGGTGTTGGCGCTAAAATATCAAGATAAAGCGGCGCGAGCAGGCTTTGACTGGCCGCAGATTGACGGGGTGCGCGAGAAGATCATTGAAGAATTAGATGAGGTGCTCGCCGCTGAAACGCCAGCGAACCGCATGGAAGAAATCGGCGATCTCTTGTTCGTCTTGGTCAATTGGGCGCGGTGGCTAGATGTCGAGCCGGAAGATGCTTTGCGTCAAACCAACGCCAAGTTCTATCGGCGGTTTCGTCATGTAGAAGCGCGTGCGGCTGCCAGTGAGAAGCCGTTGGCAGACCACACGCTGGAAGAACTCGATGCTTACTGGAACGACGCTAAAGTACAGGGTTTATGAGTCGGGCAGGGTATAGTGCCCGGTTTTAATCATCTCTGCGTACCATTTGCCGCTGTCTTTGAGGATACGCTGTTGGGTGTCGTAGTCGATGTAGGTCAGGCCAAAGCGTTTGGTGTAACCTTCCGCCCATTCAAAGTTATCCATCAGTGACCAAGCGAAATAGCCTTGTAGGGGGACATCCTCTTGCAAGGCGCGGTGAACGTTTGCAATGTATTGCTGGTAAAAATTAATGCGGCGTGGATCATGAACAGCGCCATTGTCGTCAACGGTGTCATCAAAGGCTGCGCCGTTTTCCGTAATGTAGATGTTCTCTGGCTCATAATGGTCGGTCGTCCATTTGAGTACCTTATAGATACTCTCTGGTGCAACCTCCCAGCCCATTTCGGTATGTTCGCCGGGTTGTTTAACGTGGCGGATGTGCAGCACGCCGCCATCATCTTTATGGGCGATGACCTCGCGGGTGTAGTAGTTGATGCCCAGGAAGTCTGGTTCATTGTTGATAATCGCTAAATCGCCTTCTTGGATTACCTGTGGCATGAGACCGGCTTGGGTATACCATGCCAACATGCCGGATGGATATTTGCCGCGATAAATCGGGTCTAAAAACCAACGATTTTGAAAGCTCATTACGCGGTTAGCGGCATTTTGATCGGCTTCGCTATCGGTAGCCGGGTCTGCCCAGGTGAGGTTAAGGACGATGCCCACTTGCGCATCGCTGCTGTTGTTTTTAATGACGCTTTCGGCGTGGCCGTTCGCCAGTAGAACATGATGGGCTGCACCCAGAAATGCCGACCAATTGCTAATGCCAGGGGCATGTTGACCGATAGCATAGGCTATATACGTAAATACCCAGGGTTCGTTAAACGTCATCCATTGCTTAACGCGATCACCAAGCCGTTTTGTGACGACATCGGCATATTGTAAGTATGCATCAACCGTAGCGCGGTTAGGCCAGCCGCCTTGATCTTGTAACGCTTGCGGTAAATCCCAATGATAGAGCGTTGCCCAGGGGGTAATCCCGGCATCAAGCAGCCCATCGACCAGCTTATCGTAAAAATCGAGTCCGGCTTCGTTGACCGTGCCGGCACCATCCGGCAGGATGCGCGGCCAGGCGATTGAAAAGCGATAATTTGCAATGCCGAGTTGATCGCGCATCAGGGCGATGTCGTCTTGCCAGCGGTGATAGTGATCGCAGGCGACCGCGCCGGTATCCCCGTTAACGACCTTGCCCGGTGTGGCGCTAAACGTATCCCAAATAGACGGCTTGCGGCCATCAGCTTCAGTTGCGCCTTCGATCTGGTATGATGCGGTCGCTACACCCCATATAAAATGATCTGGAAAGGTAATTGCCTGTGCCATTATCCCCACACCTTGACTAACTCAACATCGAAGACTAATGTGGCATTAGGTGGGATGACCCCGGCTGCGCCCCGTTGTCCATAGCCTAGTTCTGCCGGGACGTAAAACGTATATTTTGCGCCTTCGCTCATTAACTGGAGTCCTTCAGTCCACCCGGCAATAACGCCATTGAGGAAAAACGAGATGGTCTCGCCACGTTGATACGAGCTATCGAACACCGTACCATCAATCAAGCGTCCTTCGTAATGAACTTCAACTTCGGCATTGGCATCAGCGGGTTGCTTACCTTCGCCCTCGCACTCGACTTTATACTGTAAGCCGCTGGCCGTCACTTGAACGCCAGGGTTTTTCGCATTGTCTTCTAAAAATTGCTTTTGATCCTTCACTTGATTTTCCTTGTCTACATTTTGCTGTCAATCACACGTACAATAGCCTAAGTATGACTCATCTGTATAGAGAAAAAAACTATGCTTACGCAATCGCAACGCGAAACCTTATACGAAAAGATGCGCACTGTCGCGCAGCGGATGGCCGACATCGTAAACCCGCTGACGGCGGAACAGGTAACTACGCCGTATATCATCGGTGAATGGTCTATCGCGCAGAATGTCCATCATCTGGCAGATGCACAGATGAACGCTTACATTCGCTTTAAACTGCTGCTGCTGGAAGACAACCCGACGATCAAGACATGGGAGCAAAACGTCTGGGCGACGACATTAGACGGAAGTGATGCCGACGTTGCCGACTCGTTGGAGATCATCGTCGGGGTGCATCAGCGTTGGGTCAAGCTGATGCAAGCCATCATCGATGAAAACGTATGGCAGCGCAGCGGGCAACACCCTGAAAATGGGACGATCACATTGGACGATTTGCTCCGCTATTATGGTGAACATGGCGAAGCCCACATCGTGCAGATTCAGCAAGTTATGGAGGCAATGCCCGCGTGAGTGCGCAGCCAGCGAATGCACATCATTGGCCGGTATATGGGCATGATTGGGCGGTGGGTTATCTGCGCAAGGCGATGCTCAATAACCGGGTGCGCCATGCCTATTTAATCGTCGGGCCGAACAACATCGGTAAAGAGACTTTCGCCCTGGCCTTTGCGATGGCGCTCAATTGTATGCAGGAAGACCTCAGTTTGCGTCCTTGTGGAGAATGTCGTGCGTGCAAGCGCATCAAAAGCGGCAATCACATTGACATGCTCTACAGCGAGACGGACGGCAACAGCGGGGCGCTGCGCATCGACGCGGTGCGCGATGTGACCAATCGCATCGCCATGAAGCCCTACGAAGGCCGCTATCGGGTCGCCATCATGCGCGACTTCCACCGGGCACAACCCCGCGCCCAAGATGCGTTGCTCAAAACGCTGGAAGAACCACCCCCACACGCCGTTTTAATCTTGCTGGCGAACGCACTAGAGCCGATCCTCAGCACGATAACAAGCCGTAGCCAGGTGATTTACCTGCGCCCGGTCGCGGCACAGGTGACGCAGCAAGTGCTGACAACGCATTACGCTACGGAGCCACAACAGGCGGGTCTACTGGCGCGGTTTAGCGGTGGGCGCATCGGTTGGGCGATTGAAGCTGCACACAACCCGGAATTACAAGAGCAGCGCACGGTGGCGCTTGATCTGCTCGAAGAAGTGATTGGGGCAACGGTGGCGGAGCGTTTTCATCTCGCGGCGGATCTTGGTAAAGATAAGGCGGCGCTCTTACCGCTGCTGGAACTCTGGCTGACGTTTTGGCGGGATGCGTTGCTGCTGCTACAAGAGGCTAACGTGCGTTTGGTCAACGATGATCGCCGTGTGAGTATCGAGCAGCTTGGGTATGATTTTACGGTAGCGGATGCGCGTAAAGCCATTGATGCCACGCAAACGATGATTAAAAACTTAAATTACAACCTCAATACTCGGCTGGCGCTCGAAGTGATGTTCTTGGACTATCCGCGTAAGGGGCGTTAGCATTTGCTGGATGCTTGCTGTATCATCTAGGCGGCGATGTTGACGAAATTAGAGAGGCAAGGCAGATGCAAAATTTACCTGTCCGCGAGATGATCTTATACAAGCATGGGGTCGCCTTTTACACAAGGGAAGGCCAAACCGATGCGCAAACCATCACGCTTAACTTTCGTGAAGATGAAATAAATGATGTACTCAAGAGTTTGGCCGTCTTTGATCGCGCCGGGGGGCAGGTGTTGGGCATCCATTACCAAACGCCAATGGACGTAGCCTCACGCCTGCAAAATAGCTCAATTACGTTGGCAAAGGTCGCCGCGATGATTGACCTGTTGACGGAATTACGCGGGCGACAGGTGACGGCCACATTCGAGCCAACGCCGGGTTCAATCCAGCCGATTACGGGGCGTGTGATGGGCGTTGATGTGCATCATAATGATCAGCATTATGTCACGGTGCTGGCGGATGACAACGAAGCCTACATCTTCCCGTTTGAGCAGTTGCGTTGGGTCAAGGTGTTGGATGAGCAATCGCGCCATGATCTACATTACTTCTTGGATACCACAATGGGTGATGATGCCCGACGGCAGGTCAACGTGCGCTTGACGGAAGGCGAGCATGATCTGGTGGTTTACTATCTGGCTCCGGCTCCGACATGGCGCGTATCATATCGCATCGTCGCGGAGATTAGCGCCGATGACGAGTCCGACGATACCGGCGAAGCCTTGCTGCTAGGGTGGGGCATCTTTGATAATCGCCTGGATGAAGACTTGAGCGATGTACAAGTGACGCTCGTCGCCGGGCAACCGATCTCGTTTATTTACGAATTGTACGAGTCAAAAATTCCCATACGGCCTACAGTGGAAGATCAAGCACGGGTGGCGGCGGCACCGGTATCTTTTGATGATATGTCCATGATGGAAGAAGAATCGAGTTATTTTGCAGCCGCGCTTGCTGCACCATCTACCTCAAAAGTTGTATCAACTGAAAAATCGATGGCTAAAAGGCGCATGAAAAAAGCGGAAATCCAAGCGTCCGCACCCATCCAAGCGACCACCAAAAATGACGGCGAATTCTTCCAGTACGTTGTACAAACGCCGGTATCGGTCAAGCGTGGGGACTCTGCCCTGGTGCCGATTTTGGCGCAAACGGTCAAATATGAGCGGGAATTGCTCTATAATGGCAACAAACTGCCAGATCATCCGGTAGCTTCTTTGCGCTTCCAAAATACAACTGGCCTCACATTAGAATATGGCCCGGTCACGGTGGTAGAAGATGGTGATTATAAGGGCGAAGCCATTATCAACTTTACTAAGGATGAACAGCAAGTTTACATCCCGTATGCGGTAGAATTGGGCGTGCGGGTAACAGAAGACCCACGTACCTTCAACACGACAACCGGCGTAAAAATCGAAAACGCTTATGCGATCTATGATGAATATCGCATCGAACAAGTGGTATATACCATTGAAAACCGCACCACAAAGCCGCAGATCATTACCATCGAAGCGCCTGTACGCGCTTATCACGAGTTGTTTGATACGCTTAAGCCAGTAGCGGAAACCGCTAATGAGCGCCGCTGGAAGATCACGGTGAACGGGCAAAGTAAAACGACATTTATCCGTAAGGAGCGCCAGCTTGCCCACCGCCGCCAGCAAATCATCAAGCTGACATATAAAGACCTGGAAGCGTTCATGGAGAGTCGCTGGTTGGATAAAGCGACCCTGGGTACATTACGCGCCTTGTTGGATGTCTTCCAAGAAAAAGCACAGTTGAATCAAAAATTGGCTGATCAACAGGTCGAACGGGGAGAACTGCTCAACACGCAGGAGCAATTACGGCATAATATGACGGCGCTCAACTCGCAGGGTGAAGAAGCCGCCTTCCGTAAGCGTATTGTGGATCAACTGGAAGCCTCACAAGATCGTCTGGATGCGATCCGTGCTGAACGTGATACGATCAAAGCGCAATTAGAGGCATTGGCCGAACGCGAGCAAAACATCCTGGCGGATTTAGCGCAGGCATAGGCTTGTATTTTTGCCCGAATCAACGATACTTGGGGACGGCTAATTTAAAAAGGCTGATTACAAAAAGTAATCAGCCTTTGTCGGGGCGCCCGGATTCGAACCGGGGACCTCACCGACCCGAACGGTGCGCGCTACCGGGCTGCGCCACGCCCCGATGAGGTGTAGACAGTTTAGACGAAATCACACGAGATAGCAAGAGCGAAAATTTATGATGAGCGATCAACATCCGAAGACTTTTTCCGACCGGGTGCGCGGTTGGACTAGTAGCTTTATGACACAACTCGGCACATGGATAAATCGGGTGGGCATCCACCCGGATACAATCACAGTCCTCGGTTTGGTGATGGTCTTGGTGGCGGCGGTGCTCATCGGCGCGGGGCATCTGCAATGGGGCGGGGTCGTCTTGTTGCTAGGTTTGCCGTTGGATGCCGTTGATGGCGCTGTCGCACGCGCCATGAAACGCAAAGACCGCTTTGGCGAAATGCTGGATTCATCTTTAGATCGCTATGCTGACGGTTTAATTTTTGCCGCTTTGAGTTATTATTTTGCTGTTCAAGATGAATTCGCGCTGATGTTGCTGGCGTTGGCGGCTTTGGTTGGTAGCTTTATGGTCAGCTATACCCGCGCACGCGGCGAAGGCGTGAATGTGGACGTTAAAATTGGCTTGTTCTCCCGCTTAGAGCGAGTCATCGTCATTCTTATTATGTTGCTTTTGCCGTCGGCTCTGGGGCTGCCCGTGTTGGAAGTCGGCCTGATTATCCTGGCAGTCGGCACGAATTTTACGGGCTTGCAGCGGTTGCATTACGTCTATCAGGCGCTCAAGCGTAATCAAGGAGAGGAAGTTTAAAACAATGGAATTTGAAAGTCAGTTTATACAAATAGGGTCTATACAGATCCGCTACTACGGTATCATCATCGTCACGGCGATGATTACCGCGACCTTCGTCGCGCTGAACCTGGCGAAGCGTACCGGGCGTGACCCCGAACACGTCTATGGGGCGCTCACCTGGGCGATTATCCCTGGTATTATCTTTGCGCGGCTGTGGTTTGTCATGTTCCCGCCAGTCGTCAGCACCAATACCCTTGTGCAGGAGGAGTTCACTTATACCGTACCAGCACAAGAACTTGTCACCGAAGAGGGGCAATTAGCGACCGAATTTAACCTCGGTCTGGAGTTCGTCTCGTTGGCGGAAGACTCCGCGCTGGTGGAGGCTGGTCTTGAAACGGATGACCGCATTATCCAGGTGCAAGCCCCTGGTGATGAAAACCCGACCGCTGTTTTCGACCAAAGCAGCTTAACATCGCGTCTAGCGTCGATTGAAGATCGTGGTGCTGATGTGACCTTGGTCGTTGAGCGTGGGGTGCCTAAAGATCGCAATTGGTACTTAGCCAACTTCTTTGATCTTGACGGCGGCGGTATCGCTATTTGGAGTGGTGGCCTGAGCATCTTCGGCGCGTTATTGGGCGGCTTGGGCGGTGCCTATCTCTATCTACGCCGTAATGGGTTGCCGATTGGCCCCTGGGTGGATATTGCCGCGATTGTCGTCCCGTTGGGACAGGCTATCGGGCGTTGGGCCAACTACGTCAATCAAGAGCTTTTCGGCGATTTAACTACGTTGCCCTGGGCGGTGAACATTCCGTATGAAACGGGCGAAGCGGCACTTAAGGCGGCAGAGAGCATCGCGCCATCAGACCCGTTGCCGTTTAGCTTGCTGGAATACACCGTGTCTTTGGGTGGCGGCAACCTCGGCTTGAGCTTCCATCCGTTGTTCTTGTATGAGTCGCTGTGGAGCATTGCGGCGTTCTTCGTGTTGCTGTGGGTGTTCAATAACTACCGCGACCGCTTCCGCCCTGGCGATTTCTTGCTGATTTTCATCATACAATACTCGGTGATCCGCTTCTTGCTGGAATTCATCCGCTTGGAAGTCACGCTGGTCGGTGATCTCAACCTGTCGCAAGTAGTAACGGCGGCGGCCTTTGTCGTTGCGGCGGTGCTGTTGTTCGTCCGCTTGAGTGGCCGTAAGAGCGACCCGCGCCCTTATGATGAAATCGCGCCTCCGGTCTGGCCGGAAGAAGCGCCTAAAGACAAAAAAGCGGGAGCCTCCGCTTAGTAAATCAGTACCAAAAGCCTCAGCAATGACTTGTTGGGGCTTTTTCTTCGCAAATTTTTCATCTTTCTGTGCCATACTGTTATTCATATGATGGCTTTAAAGCGAAAACCCCCATGATTGAATGTCTTGACTTAACGAAAGATTTTGGCGACTTCCGGGCGGTGGATCATGTAAACTTGCATGTCAAAGCCGGGGAAGTTCTGGCGCTACTAGGGCCAAATGGCGCGGGCAAAACAACCAGTGTGCGCATGATGACCTCTATTTTGCAGCCGACCTCTGGCACGGCGCGCCTTGCCGGTTATGATGTTGTCCAACAACCGGAAAAAGTGCGGGCACAGGTGGGCGTGTTGACTGAACAGCATGGCTTGTATGAACGCATGAAGGGCGTGGAATACCTCGAATTTTTCGGACGTGTGTATCGGCTCCCGGCGCAGCATGTGCGCGACCGGGTGCTCAACCTCATGCAACGCTTTGACTTGGGCTTTGCTTTGGATAAACGCCTGGGCGAATATTCCAAAGGCATGAAGCAAAAACTCGCCTTAGTGCGGGCGATGCTGCACGATCCGCCTGTGTTATTGCTGGATGAACCGACCTCTGCGATGGATCCGTTAAGCGCGAAACTGGTACGTGATGCCATTGTGGAAATGCAGCAGGGCGAACGCACATTTTTGATCACAACGCATAACCTGACGGAAGCTCAATTATTGGCGGATCGCATCGCCATTATCCGGCATGGGCGCATCGTCGCCAACGGCACATTTGACGGTCTCGCCAAGCAATTCGCCGGTGATCCGATCATGGAATTGCGGATCAATGGCGAACTTAATGACTTGGCTGACGACATTCGCGATTTAGTCGCTGTTGAAGATCAAGGTATTAACTGGTTGCGCTATCGCACGGCTGTGCCGCACCAGACCAACCCGGCATTACTGCAAAAGGTCATGGGCTTGGGCATGGAGGTCGTCACGTTATCGCCAGTGACCCAAACGCTCGAGTCGATTTATCTGGAAGTTGTCAAAGAAGACGAACAGGGAGGCCGCATTAATGACGACCAACGTTGATTTTGCCCCATCACAACCGACACAGCAAACGGAAACATGGTGGCAACAAGTTCGCCGCACCCTGAGTAATGCGACGATCATCACCCGGCGCGAAGTCCGCGATAGCTTCCGTGATTGGCGCATTATCGTGCCGATCTTCGTGTTGACGTTCTTATTTCCGTTCTTGGCGCAGACTTTAGCGACAGAATTTCGGGAATTCTTAGAAGGCTACGGCGCGGAACTCATCGGTGAGCGGACGATTCCCTTCTTGTTGATGGTCGTCGGCTTCTTCCCGATTTCAATCTCATTGGTGATCGCGCTGGAAACCTTCGTCGGTGAAAAAGAACGGCGCAGCCTAGAGCCATTACTCAGCACGCCGTTGACCAACACCGAGCTATACATCGGCAAGACACTTGCCGCGATGATCCCGCCTTTGGCATCCAGCTTCGGCGGAATGGCCGTCTACCTCGGCAGTTTGCTGTTTAGTGAATTGGCGTGGCGGCCTCCGGCCATGCTCATTATCCAGATTATCCTGCTCACGACGGTGCAGGCGTTAGTGATGGTCACCGGGGCCGTGGTGGTGAGCAGCCAGGCTAACAGCACCCGCGCCGCGAATTTGTTGGCGAGCTTCATCATCATCCCAATGGCGCTTATCATTCAGGGCGAGAGCGTGATTATGTTTCTTGCGCCGGATGCGGAGTCCGCACGTGGGATTGGCGCGCTGTGGGCGGTAATCGCCGGGATGTTCGTGGTGGCGGTGATGTTCTTGCGTGTCGGGAACAGTATATTTAACCGCGAGGAATTGCTTTCCGGCACTATTGACCGCCTCAACTTACGCGGCATAGTCGGCAAGATTTGGCGTTATGTCGTCGCGGTGGATGTGGACGGCACCCCGGCTAAAAACATCATGGATTGGTATCGTCGGGCGATCCCGTTTAGCTTGCGCCGCGTTAAAGTGGCGTTCTCTGTAGTGAGCGGTGTGCTGTTGGTGGCATTCATTATTGGCGCGGTGCTATCACAGACCCCGCAGTGGCAATTGCCCATTCCGTCACAAGCGCAACTCAGCGCGATGACGGCGGAGACTGACGGCGCTCGTGCTATGATGTCTACGGCAATTCAAAGCGAAAACTTGAGCTTTAGCTTTATCTTCACGCAGAACAGCCGCGTACTTTTGGCAACGCTTATTTTGTCCATTTTTAGCTTTGGTGTCGCCGCGTTGATTATCCCGCCGCTGACCTTTGTCATCCTCGGCTATTTAGCGGGCTTGCTGTTGACCAATGGTTATAACATCATGGTGCTGATCGTGGGGGTGGGCACACATGGCATTCTGGAAATCCCGGCGATTATGTTGGCCGCGTCGGTTGCGCTGGCGTTGGGCGCTTCCGTCACCAAGCCGCCGCCAGGCATGACGGTCGGCCATGCCTGGGTGATGCGCCTGGGGGATACGCTCAAGCTGACATTCGGTGTGATTATCCCATTGCTGCTCATCGCCGCGTTAATCGAAGCGTTTATCACGCCGGGCTTGGTGGTTGCTTTGCTGTAATATATACTGAGTGCGTGTGATAACCTGGAGAGATCTATGGCGAAAATTGTTGTGTTAGGGTCAGCGGCAGCCGTCAACGATGCCCAACATGATTATACCCATCTGTTGCTCATCGGTGAGCGATCCACCCCGGTCTTGATCGATGCCGGGTCAAACCCGTTGGGTAAAATCAAAGACCTGGGTATTGATGATGACGACTTGCAAGATGTCGTCTTGACTCACTTCCACCCCGACCACGTCGCCGGGGTGCCTAATATGCTGCTGCATATGTGGCTCTTGGGGCGACGTGCGCCGCTCCGTTTTTATGGCTTGCATCACTGCGTCAACCGCGTAGAGGATATGATGACGGGCTATGGTTGGCAGGAATACCCCAACTTTTTCCCGACGGTGTTTCATCGTGTCAGTGAGCGTTACTGTGCGCCGGTGATGGAAAATGACGATTTTATCATTACGTCATGGCCGGTTAAGCATTTTGTGCCGACGATTGGCTTACGGATTGAGAATAAAATTACGGGGAATGTGCTGGCGTATAGTTGTGATACAGAGCCTACGCCATCCTTGTACGAACTGGCTGCGGATGCTGATTTGCTCATCCACGAGGCCGCAGGGCCACCACCCGGCCACAGTACCGCCGCCCAAGCCGCTCATCTCGCGGTGGAAGTCCAAGCGAAATCGCTTTATCTGATCCATTATCAGGTGTGGAATACCGACCCAGCGCCGCTCGTGCCGGAGGCACAAGCGGTATATGATGGCCCGGTGCATCTGTGCAATGACTTTGATGTTTACGAGTTTTAAGCGGCGATTTTACCAGTAGGCTTCGGTGTTGGTCGGTTTATCCGACATGGTGACGACGACGTTTAAGAATTGGAACCCATCCCGCGAGGGCATCATCTCGTGGACTTCCACGATTTGAAAGACACGCGGGCCGATCTTCACGGTATCACCAATTTCTGGCTTGATCTCCTCATTGCGAATGCCACCGGGGAATTCTCCGCCTTGTACGACATAACTCACTTTATAAATCATGGACATCCTCAACTCTTAGACCCATCAAAATCGCGGTGACGGAGCTTGAAGGATAGATCTTGGGCGATATTGCGCATGAGAACATAGCCGATGCTGGTTTCTGTTTTGCACAGCTTGGTAAAGTCTTCTGTGCTGATGCGGTAAAGCGTTGTTGCATCATCAATGGTCACAATGGTTGCAGACCGCCTTCCTTGATCGACGAGCGACATCTCGCCGACAGTTTGCCCTGTGCCGAGATAGACAGCGGCGTTATGGTCGCCGTTGGTCTGTGTCACGCGGACTTCAACTTGGCCTTGGCTGATAATATACATCGCGTCGCCTTCTTCCCCTTGGTTGAAGACGATCGTATCAGGGCTGTATTGCTGCTCTTGGGCGATAGCGGCAATTTTGCTCAGTTGGGCATGGCTCATGCCATGAAAGATTTCGACTTGTCTTAAAATCGGTATCAGGTCGTTCACGAAAACTCCTATTACAATTGCCTAACGCTATTGTACAGGATGCAACCAAATGCTGGCAACGCATTTTAACGTACTGTGCTTTTCCATCTAATGCTTCTTTTACGCTATAGTGCTATAGTGCTATTGTTATCGATGTGAGTCCTCTATAGTACCATCATGGATGTGGATAACAACTAAAAGATAAGGACAGAATTTATGGCTGATAACGTCGTCAACAATACTGATGCAGACATCAAAGACATGGACGATGATAATTTAGTGAATATGGATGTGCCGGAAGAATTGCCGATTTTGCCCCTGCGAGGGCTTGTGGTCTATCCACAGACGGCTATCCCGCTGACGGTGGGGCAAGAACGCAGCATCAAGTTAGTTGATGATATTGTCAACGGAGATCGCTTGGTGGGCTTGGTCACATCAATTGACCCTGAGCTTGAAACCCCTGGCCCGGACGATGTATATCATGTCGGCACGCTGGCTTCTGTACATCGCTTATTCCGTGCGCCGGATGGCACCATTCGGCTGTTGGTACAGGGTATTTCGCGCATCCAAGTGGATGAGTTTGTCGGGGAAGACCCGTACCTGCGGGCTAAGGTCAGCCCGATGCCGGAAACCATCGAAGAAACGCTGGAAATTGAAGCGTTAGTGCGCACAATTTACGATCAATTCCAACGCTTGGCCGACCTCGTGCCGAATATCCCCAACGAATTAGTGTCCTCAGCATTGAATACGGATGACCCGCTACAACTGGCTTATACTGTTTCGACGTACATTCGCTTGGATCTCGACCAGAGCCAAGAGTTGCTGGAAATTGACAGCATGTACGACAAACTGCGCCAGCTTGCCGAACTGCTGAGTAAAGAGTTGGAAGTCCTCGAATTAGGGCGGCGCATCCAATCCGAAGCACAGTCCGAGATGGAAAAGACGCAACGTGAATATTATCTGCGTGAGCAACTCAAAGCTATCCAGCGCGAACTAGGCGAGAGCGATGAGCAGATGGTCGAGGTGGAAGAATTCCGCCGTAAGATCGACGAAAGCGGGATGCCGGAAGAAGCCGAAAAAGAAGCCCAGCGAGAACTGGATCGCCTCTCGCGCTTACCAACCGCTGCGGCAGAATATGGCGTAATCCGCACATATTTAGATTGGTTGACGAGCTTACCCTGGGACGAACGCACAGAAGATGTGCTGGACATCCCGAACGCCCGCGAGGTACTTGAGGCCGATCATTATGGCCTGAAGGATATTAAAGAGCGCATCCTAGAATATCTTGCGGTGCGCAAGCTGCGCCAAGAACGCGCCGAAGAACTCGAACAGCGCGAAAGTGAAGATAACATCCGGCGTGAGCGCCAAGGGGCAATTTTGTGCTTTGTAGGGCCGCCCGGTGTGGGTAAAACGTCGTTGGGTGCATCCATCGCCCGCGCAATGGGACGTAAGTTCATCCGCATGAGCTTAGGCGGCGTGCGCGATGAAAGCGAAATTCGCGGTTTCCGCCGGACATACATCGGCGCGTTACCTGGGCGCATCATCCAGACGATCCGCCGGACAGGGACACGCAACCCGTTGATTATGCTCGATGAGGTCGATAAGCTAGGGCGTGACTTCCGCGGTGATCCCGCATCGGCGTTACTGGAAGTGCTCGACCCGGAGCAAAACAACGAATTCCGCGATCATTATTTAGATGTGGCTTTTGACTTAAGCGAAGTGTTGTTCATCACAACAGCTAACGAGCTTGAGCCGATCCCTGGCCCGCTGCGTGACCGGATGGAGATCATCCAATTGAGCGGCTATACTGAGCAAGAAAAGACGATGATCGCCAAACAATACCTTGTGCCGCGTCAAATCCGGGAAAACGGCTTACGTGAAGAAGAAATCACATTTACTGATGAAGCCCTGAGTATCATCATCCAGGATTACACCCGTGAAGCTGGTGTCCGCACGTTAGAGCGTGAGATCGGGCGGGCAGCGCGTAAGGTCGTGACGAAGATTGCCGCCGAGGAAGTTGAGTCGGTAACGATTGATGAAGATAATGTGCGCGAGATTTTAGGTAATCCCAAGATGGGCTATCGCACCGAAATTGAAGACCGCACCGACCAGCCCGGTGTGGCGACTGGCCTCGCCTGGACACCTGTAGGCGGCGATGTGCTATTTGTAGAAGCCACCCGCATGGAAGGCGGTAAGGGCTTTCAGTATACCGGGCAATTAGGCGATGTGATGCAAGAGAGCGCCAAGCTCGCATTAAGTTACATCCGCACCAAGGTAGATGAACTCGGTGTTGATAAGGACTTTTACGCCAATAGCGACATTCACTTGCACGTACCGGCGGGGGCTGTGCCCAAAGATGGGCCGTCCGCCGGGGTGACAATTGCTTCGGCTTTAGCTTCATTGCTCACAGGCCGCCCGACTAAGAGTAATGTCGCCATGACAGGTGAGATCACCCTGCAAGGTAAGGTGTTACCCGTTGGCGGCATTAAAGATAAGGTGTTGGCGGCGCATCGTTTAGGCGTTGATACGGTCATTCTCCCGCAAAAGAACGAACATAACCTGGATGACGTGCACGACGACGTGCGCGAAAGTATGACCTTCATTTTGGTGGATGACTTGGACGATGTCTTTAAGGCTGTGCTGGTAGACACTAAGGACTGAAACGGTTAAACTTACAGAAATCCATAACGACATAAAGACAGCGTTATATATGAACGCTGTCTTTGCTGATTATCGAAAAAACTGAAAGGATACATGTGTCGAAAATAATGATAGTAGATGATGACCTGACAACGGTTAAGTTGTTGCGTACATTGCTTGAACTAGACGGTTTTGATGTCGATGTTGCCAACCGGGGCGCAGATGTGATGAAAAAAGCGTTCGCTTTTCATCCCGATCTCTTCTTGATCGACTATCATCTGACTGATATGGAAGGGATTGATATTCTCAGGGAATTGCGTGCAGATAACACCTTTTCACAAACACCCGTTGTAATGACCTCTGGCATGGATATGACTAAAGAGGTGATGGGCGCGGGAGCGAATGAATTCCTCATGAAACCGTTAGACCCCGAGCAACTCCCCAAGGTTTTTAAGCAGTTGCTTGGATAAATACAAGGACATTATTAAAGTGGCATCCAAGAAAAAGTCACGGATGCAGTGGTTGCGCGTAGATTTACATCTACACACGCCTGCATCTTTTGATTATGTCGATAAAGATATTAGTTATATCGACATTCTACGCAAAGCAGAGCAGCAAGGCGTTGATATTATTGCCTTTACAGATCATAACACGGTCAACGGCTACGCCAATATGCTGCAAGAAATTGAACAACTCGATTATTTGGAGCGCCTAGGTCGGGCGACCCCGGAAGAATTACAACAATTGACCGATTACCGCCGCTTGCTGGATAAAATCCTGGTGTTGCCAGGGTTCGAGTTCACCGCTACCTTTGGCTTTCATGTTCTGGGTATTTTCTCCCCGAATAAGGCGATCCGTGAGATCGAACATTTACTACTCGATCTCAACATTTCTATGGACGTGATGGAACAGGGTAATTATGAAGTCGGCGCATCATCGGACGTGCTGACTGCCTACCGCTTGATTAACGAAGCGGGGGGCATTTGCATCGCCGCACACGTCAACACGACACATGGTGTAGCGATGAAAGGCGTGAACTTCGGCGGGCAAACACGTATCGCCTACACGCAAGATACGAATTTACATGCGTTGGAAGCGACCGATATGGGCAATCGTGGACGCGGCAGCACCCAACGCTTTTTTGATGGCACCAAGCCGGAGTACCCGCGTAAGATGCGTGTGATCCAAGGCTCGGACGCGCACAGCCTGCACGCCACACACGACGAACGTGGACGCATTACGCGCTGGGGTGTCGGTGAGCGTACAACGGAAGTTTTGTTGCCTGAGTCATCGTTTGATGCGCTCTTGGCGATGTTCCAGGGCAACGACTTTTCACGGTCGCGCCCATATAACCCCGGCCATAAGCCCAAGGATTATGTGGATCTGGCACGGGAAGAAGGGCCGACGGTTGTACAATCCTTCCACGAGTCGATCGCCAAAAAGGGCGGTCACTTGTACAACATCATTGCGGATGTGTGCGCCTTTGCCAATACCAACGGCGGCACGATCTACG
>DAOTTT010000260.1:0-4253 GCA_034437635.1 Anaerolineae bacterium
ATGGCGTGACCATGCTGCCGTTTGGCGCGGTCATCGTGGAGAACCAAAGCAGTATGACCGCCGACTTCCTGCGCTTGAATGTCAATATTGGCCGCGATGGGGCACTCGTGCGACAGTTGCCCCAAGCGGATGGTGAGGTGATTGACGCGGTGTACTTTGGCTATATTGTGCCTGTCGTCGCCCGCACAGAGGATGGCGCATGGTTGCGCGTTATCTTGTCAGACGATCGAGCCGGATGGATCAACGCGGGCACAGTGATCGACAATCCCGCGCTGGACATGCTGCAAACGCTCACACCGGATCAAGTCTTCGCGCCGCCGTATGTCGCACCTTTCCAGAGCATCAATCTGAGCCTAATCGAGACATTGAGCGATTGTCACGACACCATCCCGGCGGGTGTGCTGCTCCAAACACCGGAGCTAGAGCAAAATCCTACTTTTATCATGGTCAATGGTGCGCGAATACGCTTTTTCGGGACAATCTTGGTGCAATTTCTGCCGGAAGATGACCTATTGACCGTCGATGTCTTGGAAGGGGTCACCGTGCTGGATGACCTACAATTAGAAGCGGGTGAGCAAGGCCGCATTGGGCTTGATGCAGACAGCGGCCTCTATACACGCTATCCGGTTGCACCGCGTGTTGCCGCATGGTACCGCGTCAATACTGCGCCGCTGCGGGCATTGCCGCGCCCCGTTGAACTGCCGTTTAACACCGAAGGCTTGCTCACACCGTTCGAGCCGGGGCGGGGCTTCCTCGGTGATGTGTTGGTGACCGATCCTTGTATCATCGTCTGGACAGATAGCGTCAACATTCGCAGCGGCCCCGGCATAGATTACCCGGTGCAGGCGGGCGCGCTGGCATACCTCTCCGCAAATGCGGAAGCGCGTGCAGAAGGCACAGATGGGCGCGTTTGGTGGCGCTTCGTGCCGGGTGCTTGGATGTTGGCCGACAATACCGTGTTTGGCGGTGATTGCGCCTCATTGCCATTCGTCCAAGTGGAAGACACCGCCCCATGAGCCGCGATAAAATCCGCGTATTGATGATTAGTAAAGCGTTGGTCGTCGGCATTTACCAGCGCAAGCTGGAGCATATCGCCGCCCAAGGGATCGACCTCACGCTGATTGTGCCGCCGGCATGGAAAGACGAACGCGGCACAACCCCGCTTGAGCGCGTCTATACCCAGGGCTACCGCATGGACGTTTTACCGCTGCGCTTTAATGGCAATTTTCATCTGCATTTTTATGCAGGCTTGCGCGAGACGATGCAATCGGTCATGCCGGACATCGTGCATATTGATGAGGAGCCGTACAATCTCGCCGCGTGGCAGGCGATGTTCCATGCTCGCCGCTTAAAGGCCAAGACCTTATTCTTTAGCTGGCAAAATCTCCGCCGGGATTACCCGCCGCCGTTTAGATGGGGCGAGCGTTGGGTGCTGCGTCATGTGGATTACGCGCTGATGGGCACAGATAGCGCCGGGGAGGTGTGGCGGGCGAAAGGCTACACCGGCGCGATGACGACGCTGCCCCAATTCGGCACGGATACGGACTTGTTCCAACCCCTGGAGGAAATCCCGGAGCGCCGTGATCGCTTTACCATAGGCTATATTGGCCGCTTGGTGGAAGAAAAAGGCGTACAAGTCTTGCTGCGGGCGGCGGCTCAACTCAGCGGGGATTGGCAATTACACATCTTAGGCAGTGGCCCCCACCAAGCCGCGTTGACCACGTTGGCATCACAGCTTGGCATTGCGGAGCGCGTCCACTTTGACGGACAACGGCCCTCAGCAGAAATCCCGCCGTATTATCATCAGTTGGATGTCTTGGCGCTGCCGTCGCTCACACGGCCTAACTGGAAAGAGCAATTTGGGCGTGTGCTGGTCGAAGCGATGGCAAGCGGCATTCCTGTCATCGGCTCGGATAGCGGCGCAATCCCTGGGGTGATTGGCGAAGCTGGGATGATCGTCCCCGAAGGAGATGCCACCGCCTTGAGCGAATCATTGGCCGCTTTACAGCAAGATTTTACGCTGCGGGCGCACCTGAGCATGTTAGGCCGGGAACGCGCCCTGGCGCAATTTACACATGAACAAATCGCCCGGCAAACAGTGGATGTCTACCGGGCATTGGTTTAACCGGCTACGTTAAACGGCACTTCATAGGGCTGTTGGAGGTCGTTGCCGTCATTGCCGATGAAAAGCAACCGCAGGCGATAGCTCCCCGGTGGCAGGACGGGCAATGTCCCAAGCTGACCGTTCGTCACGCTGTCGTAACGCACATCTTGGATGTCCGTCCAACCTGCCCACTGGCCGCCGATGATCTCGACTTTCCAATACCAGGCTTGCTCTGCTGTGAACTGCGCGGTGCCTAAGATCGGGATCGACCCGCTGATCGTCTGGTTGGGCGATGGTGATGAGATGATCGCCGTCACTGCGGACGGCCCGGCGACTGCGCCGCCCCCTTGCAGGAGATCAGATGTACAGTCGATAATCGGCAAGAAGGCCAACCCGCGTGATTGCGCGTATTGTTCTGCTTGTGGCGCATCGAATGGCGGCGGCGCGATGAACACCAATTCCTGCGTTTGCGGCGTACTATTGACCGCCTCTAGCGGCACGCGACAATATTTGGGCGGCGGCGGGGCGGGTTGGCCATTGGGCACATTAAACTGAATGGCGCTGGCAATCGCCGGGTTGAGCGGCATCGCATAGGTGCGATATACGTTATAAACGCCAGCATCCACCGGCTCGATGATGGTGCCCTGGGTGGCGTTTGCAAACTGTGGTGCTTGCTGGCCGGGTTGATCGACCAATTGCCCGGTGCCATCTGGCACCCGCGCCGGGAAGTCTAAGAACCATTCTGTAATTCGGCCAGAGCAACCTGTCGCCGGGTCGTAGACGTTGCGCACATCGCACACTTGCCGCTGCGATGTGCCGGGCGGCGGGCTGTGCATATCCGGCTGGAGTTGGCCGTCAACGCGCAATGCGTCCATCCAATCGCCGTTGTTATAAATCTGCGTGATGACGCGGTTCCAGATAGGCGAAGCCCCGGATAGCCCAGACGTGCGGCGCATGGGGCGGCCATCGTTGTTGCCCACCCATACGCCAACGGCGATATTGCGCGTATAACCAACTGTCCAGTTATCTTTAACATCGTTGGTCGTCCCGGTCTTCACGGATGAGGCAATGCCGGGGGTGAGTAATGGACTGTTGGACCCCATCTCCGTGCTGCGGGCGGGGTTGTCGTTTATGATGTCGCTGATGATAAAAGCAATACGCGGATCAAGCACTTGCTCACCGAGGCCGGTACGGCTGATGGTTTCGCCGGTGCGGGTAACTGTCTTGCGGCTCCAGGTGGTGGGGCAACTGTTCTCGTATTCGTAGATGATGTTGTTGTCGTTGTCCAACACACACAAGATCGACGTTTGATCGACCTGTACGCCGCCATTAGCGAACACGCCGTAAGCGGTGGTGAGTTCCAGCAAGGTGACTTCACCACCGCCAAGCGTCAACGAAACGCCATAGCGTGAGGCATCGCGGCCTAAACTCGCCACGCCGAAGCGTTCCATCAAATACAGCAGATAATCCACACCGATCTGGCGCATAGTCTGTACCGCCGGGATGTTATAGCTGTTGGCAAGCGCGGTGCGCATCGTCATCGGCCCATGAAAGCTGCCGTCGTAGTTGCGTGGCTCGTAGGGTTCTTGCCCCGGTTGGAGCATCCGCACGGGCGTATCCCAAATGACATCGCCGGGGGTCATAATGTCGAGTTCCATCGCCGCTGCATAAGTGAAGGGCTTCATGGTACTCCCTGGCTGGCGTGGACGCACAGTGACGTTCACACGGCCATCAATCGCGTCGTTGGTGTAGTCGATGCTGCCGACCATCGCCAAGATTTCGCCAGTCAGCGGTTTGACGACGACCACCGCTGCGTTACTTACGTCTTGGGCGGGGTCGAGGCTGGCGATTTGTTCGGCGGCGATTTGCTGCGTGACGTTGTTTAAATTAAGGTCAACTGTCGTGAAGACCTTCAAGCCACCAAGTGCGATCTGCTCAGACGAGTACCCCAACGATTGCATGAGGTCTTCGAGTTCGTTCTGCGCGTAGACGGTGAAATGCGGTGCTTCTAAGCTGATATTCGGATCCGCGAAGATCAAGCCCTGGGCGATAGCCGCGTCCATTTCCGTCTGGATGATGAAGCCTTCTTCGACCATCTCGCCGAGTACCTGCCGCCAACGGGCGTTGACCGCCGCTTGTACCGCTGGGT
>DAOTTT010000261.1:0-3338 GCA_034437635.1 Anaerolineae bacterium
CCTGGCACCCAGCGCGTTGTTTCGCTCTGGAAGTAGGTGAAGCCGTTGTCTTCTTGTACGACTTTCTCCCAATCCGTTGGGTAGAACACGCTCAAGACAAAGTTTCCCGTATCAAAATCATGCTGCTGCGGGAACGGTCCATCAATATCCAGCAGTGGTGTCGTCTCGGTGATTGTCTCCAAAATGGCGATGATCTCGCGCAGGTTGCCCACCTGGAGCGTTTGCAGCGGAGCGGCACGCATCCGCACGACGTTGCCGTTTTCCATCGGCACGAGGATGACCAAGACTTCAAACTGAGTGCCGTCGTCTAGCGTGGCGATGTAGTCATAGCGCAGGCCGTCGCGCTCCGCGATGCGGAACGGGATCACACCGTTGGGGTCGTAAAACTCGCTTAAATTGAGCGTCTCAAAATCATACGCCATCAGGTCTTCGAGCGTATTCACACCTGCTTGTGTGATGGTCTCTTCATTATACAGTGTAATCACCATCTGGTTTTCGCTGCTGATAATGTTGAGCTTGTCGTCTAGGGCTTCTTCCACGCGCCACACGGACGCATCAAAGCGGAGTGATGTCCCATCGACAAAGCTAAACGCGCCATCGTTAGCCGTCGCCCCTTCAATTGACGCTTTACCAGGATAGTCGAAAGTTTGGGCGATGGCGAGAATTAGATCGCGTTCGGTCAATTCGCCGCCAAAGGTCAAGCCGACGAGGATGCCGATCTTGCCATCATTAAAAGGCACACTGATCAAAATTGCTTGATCGCCGTAGGCATCATCAAAGTCGTAGATGCCAAACTCGCGATCGCCTAATGTGGTCTTCTGCACGTTACCCGCATCAAAAGTAAGGTCTTCTGTGTAATCCCAACCAGGGAAAAACAGAGTCATCATTTCGATCATGTCGGTTGTGGTGCCGCCATGTCGTTCTTCCAGCAATTCTGGGTCAAACAAATTGACGATACTATCATCACTCGCCAGATAATCGCGCCCATTCTCGTAGGTACGCACCAACCACCCCGCCGGATAGTTGGCGGTCGCGCCACTTTCCAGCGTGTAGATGTTGGGCAAGTCGGTTATCTGCGCGACAACCGGCAGCCCTCCAAACACAATCAATCCAACAAATAGTAACATTAACGCACGACGCATCCGATTCCCCTCTCATTCTCGTCTTGCATTCTTGTTACATTGTATGACGAAAAGCGGCTCCGCTACAGTACGACTATCCGACGATTACAATGAGTGTGCGGTAACGTTTCGTTTAGAAGGCTGTGAAGTTTCGTTGCCTTTAGGCGCATAGCATCCCATAATGAGATTATGCAGATTAGTGACAGAAGGAACAAAACATTATGGCGCGTAAAGTAATTGTGATTGGCAGCGGCTTCGGCGGATTAGGGGCGGCGATACGACTCGCGGCCTCTGGTTATGATGTCGAGATTTTTGAAAAACGCGATAAGCTCGGCGGGCGGGCTTATGTCTATGAGATCGACGGCTTTAAATTCGACGGCGGGCCAACGGTCATCACTGCGCCGTTTATGTTTGATGACATCTGGGAATTAGCCGGGAAGAAGCGGGAAGATTACGTCGAGTTCGTCCCGTGCGATCCGTTCTATCGTATCTTCGACGCGGAAGGTGTGCCGTTTGATTACAATGGCGACCCGGATTTCATCCATGAGCAAATTCGCCAGCGTAGCCCGGAAGATGTCGAGGGCTATAAGCGGTTCATGGAGACGACCAAGCCGATATTTGAAAAAGGCTTTGTCGAACTGGCGGATAAGCCCTTCCTCAAGTTCTGGGATATGATGAAAGTCGCGCCGGATCTCATCAAGATGGAATCGTACAAGAGCGTTTATGCTTATGCGGCACAGTTTGTCAAAGACGACTTCCTGCGGCGCTGCTTTAGTTTCCACCCGTTGCTCATCGGCGGCAATCCGTTTGATAGCCCTAGCATCTATGCGATGATCCATTATTTAGAGCGCGAATGGGGCATCCATTACGCGATAGGCGGCACCGGCGCGATCGTCCAAGGGATGGCGAAGCTGTTCGGTGAATTGGGCGGCACGGTCACGCTCAACGCGGAAGTTGACAAGATTATGGTTGATGCCAACGGTAAGGCTACCGGCATCCGCATGATGGACGGCACCGAACACCGCGCCGACGCTGTGGTGAGTAACGCCGATGTCGCCTATACGTATCTCAACATGATCGAGTCGGAACACCGCCGCAAGTGGACGGATCGCCGGGTGAAGAGCCTCAAGTACAGCATGTCGCTGTTCGTCATCTACTTTGGAACAAAGAAGCTCTACCGCAACGACGGCAAGCTCGCCCATCATAACATTATTTTAGGCGAACGCTACCGCGCTCTACTCAAGGATATTTTCCAGAAAAAGACGCTGGCGGACGACTTCAGCTTATACTTGCACATGCCGACGTTGACGGATCCGACCATTGCGCCGGAAGGTCACGAATCATTCTATGTGCTGTCGCCTGTCCCGCACTTGCAAAGCGGCACGGACTGGAACACGATGGCGAAGCCATATCGTGATATGATTATGCAATTTTTAGAGGATAACTATCTGCCTGGCCTGCAAGAAAACATCGTCGCGGAGCATTATATTGACCCGTTGCACTTCCAGGGGACGCTTAACAGTCACATGGGGTCAGCGTTCAGCGTGCAGCCGATCTTGATGCAGTCGGCATGGTTCCGCCCGCACAACCGCAGCGAAGACGTGCAGAATTTATACTTTGTGGGCGCGGGGACGCATCCAGGCGCGGGGTTGCCGGGGGTGCTGTCGTCCAGCATCATCGCGCAAAATCTGGTGATGGAAGATTTGCCACAGCCGAAGTTCATCCCTGCCAAGCCGCAAGCGGATCCAATGCTAGCGGATTAAGCCACTTGATAACGCACGGGGGCGGGTCTTGACAGTCGGCCTGCTCCCGCGTAGAATGAAGCACACTTCAATAAGGGCCTGTAGCTCAGTTGGGAGAGCGCTACAATCGCACTGTAGAGGTCAGGAGTTCGAGTCTCCTCAGGTCCAAGTTTCGTTCACTAGACATATACGAATCATCCGGGAACGGGAACGTGTAATAAAGCGTTCCCGTTCCTTGTTGAATGACAATCTTCGCCACAAAGTTATGGATAACACGCCGCGCTTGTGCGTCATCCCCACTAAGCAGCACAGACCGCATGTATTCGACCCACCCTTCTAAAGCCTCATCACTGATAAACGCAATATCACCAGAAGTCGCCGTCAAAGCGTTGAGTGTCGTCATTTCCGTGAGGAGTTCTTCTTCGCGCCGCTTGCGCGTATCATAACGCTGTTGCAGATGCTTGGCGTAGCCCAT
>DAOTTT010000262.1:0-2610 GCA_034437635.1 Anaerolineae bacterium
CCTAGTTCGCCTGTTTTTGCTTACCGAAGACCTCACCTATCTTGATCGAGCTGAGCAAGCCCTTGCAGGAGCCAACGCCGCCCCAACCAACAAGGCCGCCGTGATCCAAGCGGCTTGTCCTGCATCGCCACCAAGGAGCAGTATCCAGCCATCGCGGAATGCGTCCCAACGGGCGCGGAGCGCATCAGCGGTGATGGGGTTATCCAGAAGCGAGTCATTATTGACGACGTGTTCGCGGTGTTGGTCGATGAGTGCCAGATAGCCATTCACACCGCCACTATCCGCGAGGACGGGCAACAGCCAAAGCAGCACCGCACCTAGCCCCGCCAACAAGCCGATGCTCAAAGTGCGCCAATGACCGCGTAAGCGCCACAAAGCCACCAATCCAGCCAAGGCCACCGGAAGCGCGTTTTGTGGCCGCACGCCGAGCGACAAACCCGCCAACACACAGCCCACCATAAACCAGCGTTGATCGCGCCCGGCCAGCAATAAACCCGCCGTCGCCCACAAGCTGAAGACCATCCCCGGCATATCGCTCAAGGCAATGGCGCTATGCTGCCAAACACCCGGCAACACCGCCACCCAAACCGCCGCCAAAATCCCGGCGGGGGCATACCCCAACGCCGCACCGATAGCGATCATCGCACCCGCGCTCAACGCGCCGCTGATGGCACTCAAGAGCATGAGTGCCCGCTGTGCATCGCCCGTGATGAGTTGCAGCGCATCCGCCAACATGATGTAGACCGGAAAGCCGGGGGGATGTGGTTGCTGTAACGCGATGTCGTAATTTTCCAGTGCCAACACAAAGCTGTACGAGTCGAAGTCGTCCAAGCCTTGGGATGCAAAAGCCAGGTACAATGCAAAAATTAACAATCCGCCCGCAGCCAGCGTAAGACGGTTTAAGGCCATGTATAGTCCTTTCTTAACTACTCAGGTATATCCCGCATCGGCTCAAAGCCGATGGCTACACAAACGCTTGTAAGCCCAATGGGCTGTGTACACACTGATTAGCCCGTTCACAGGCGGCGCATACATGCGCGGCGGTGAGCTAGTCCCCGGTTTTGAACCGGGGCAGTATGCAAATTAGAGCATACCTGAGTAGTTACGTCCTTTCTTAACATGCGGGGACATTATAGCAGAAGAGATACAAAAAACTATTTTTCATCATTTAAACACTTTTTAATGGATTTCACTTGACAATTGGGCAAGTTCCATGATATTGTATGTGCAGGTTACACAAGTGGTCGATAGTGACCCAGGGTGAACCTTTGCGAACGACTAAAGTGAGGGGAGTAACAACAATGATTAACGAATATGAGCGTGATAGCGTCATCAATGGAGATACTCCTGCTTGCTGCTGAAGACCCGGTTTTTTACCCGATATTCCGCAGCCGCAGCGCCCAAAGTCGCCTGCGGTTTTTCTTTTGTAGCGACGTGATCGCAAGATCAGGAGACACGACCATGCGCGTGAACACTCAACGGTTTGTCGCAGTACGCGATGAAGTCGCCCAACATACAGCGGAAAATGACGCACTGCGCCGCAACGCAACGCGGCGGCAGTTTAGCCATGATGTTTTCATAGAAGCCGAACACGTTCATAAATATGCCGCCCATCGTCGGGCGCATCGATAGGAGAAACAACACCATGTTTGATCACAAAAACTTCTTCCAAGCGGAGATTGAAAATCGTCAGCGTGAAGACCAGTTCGAGCAAAAAGAACGCAACGTCCTGCAAAACGTCCTGCGCGAAGGTATCGAAGCCTTCCGCAAGAACAAGCGGCGTAAAAATCAACACAAAGAAGACTAAGCGACTCTGCTAGACACAAACGACAAAGCCACCCGTTGCAGGTGGCTTTTTGATTTGTTTATTCATCCCACTGGCGCACACCGGCCAAAGTGGTGGCTTTGTAAATTCCGTTGCGGATCGCCTGCGTCATCAAATCAGCGGCATAAGCGCCGATCACGTTGACGTTAGCCGGGATTTCGCCCGTCGCCAGCGTGAAGATCGTATCGCCGTCAAACATCGTGTGCGCGGGTTGGATGGTCTGGGCGATGCCGTTTTGCGCCATCGCCGCGACCTTGTTCGCCTCCTCTTTGCTGAGTCCGGCGTTGGTCGCAATCGCGCCGATCACGGTATTGGTGCCGCTGTTGGGCGTGGTGCGCCGCGCCATCGGCAAGATCGCCCGCATGGTAGACATAAAGCCACCAACATCGGGATTACGTAACCCGGCGATGATCTCGCCATCGGTGCCGATGACATCCCCAAACGCATTGACCGCCACAATCGCCGATACGATCAAGCCGTCGCCTAAATCCATGCTGGCCGAGCCAATGCCGCCCTTGGTGGCGGTATCGTTGCCAAGCATTGACCCCACCCGGCAGCCCGTCCCCGCGCCGACGCTGCCTTGTACAACGGGTGCAGTAGAAGCCGCTTGCGCCGCTGCATAGCCCATCGCCGCGTCTGGACGCTTGCGGCTATCGCCGATGAGCAAATCCATCAAAATGGCGGCGGGGACAATCGGCACGACCAAATCCGACTCGACCGGATAGCCAATGCTGTTTTCCTCAAGGTAGGTCATCACACCATCGGCAGCCGCCAAGCCGTAGGCA
>DAOTTT010000263.1:0-14532 GCA_034437635.1 Anaerolineae bacterium
GACCCACAATTGCGGGCAATTGTCACCGTGTATGATAGCGCATGGCCGATCCATTGGATATTGTTTATCTTCTGTGCCCGACACTATACGGGCACGCTCGGCCAATGTAGCGAAGGCGAACTCCGTTGGGTGGCTCGCGCAGATTTAGACACACTCCCGCGCCCCTTTGTCGATCAACAGTATACCGCCCATACTTTAGGCGATGCACCCGGTGTATGGCAGGGGAAGTTCCATTACCACACACCGGATAAGCTCATTAAATATACGCCTTACCGGGCGGTTGATGCGTAGTGTTGCGCGTTTAAGCGTGTTGCTTGCGGCGTTAACGGGATGCCTGTCGATTGTGAGACTTCAATGCCGTAGCTTTGATATGCGCACGCATTGACATCGCCATAGGCCGGGTTAAAGACCATCAGATTAGCGTAATCATAACCGCTTAAGTTGACGGTGTTGCCACGCCCTAAGTCGAAGACTTCGGCTTCTTCCCCACGTATGCCAACGGCAAACAATTGTAACTGACCGTTATCGTTCGTCAGCTTAAAGTCATATACGCCCGGTGATAGACTCAGCGTATAATAATTCGCCGCTAATTCTTGGATGCCGTCACCTGAGAATGACCATGCGCCAGGGTTGTCAATTGTCGCTTCCGACCAGACGACATCATCATTAAATAACGGGGTTAGTTCGTAATCCCGCACCAAGTTTTGCAAGTGATAGCGGGCAGCAGCATCAACGAGTGTATCGTCAATGTCGCTCAGGGCACGTTCTAGCGGTTCCCATCCATCGTAGTCGGCAATGTTGCGCCATAGCGTTTGGATGAACGCATCGCCGTGCACATCAGCCAGAGATTGCATGAATAACCATGTGCCGTACATCAATGAACTGCCGGTGGGGTCTGATGCACCTTGTGCGCCTAAGCAAACCTCCGGGTAAGTGAAGACACTGCCCACATAGCCCGTCGCGTCTTGGTCGGGCGGCAGGGTGATCGTTTCCATCCAAGTGGCGGTTGCCTCAAAATACCAGTTGAACGGCTCGGCTTGATCGTAGCCAAATTGAATTGCGTGGTGGAACTCGTGCGCGCTGGTCGCTCGCATCAGCGGGATTACTTCATCCGCTGGGATGCCGATTAAATAGTCGTTATCAAGCGCCAGATAGCTCGGCACGGCATTTGTTTCGACTTCGACAGTGTTGGGGTTATCAGCACTGGGGAACTCCGGCGAAGCAAAACCCAGGTCACCGCCTGCATACTCGCTAATCAGATCA
This sequence comes from Anaerolineae bacterium, assembly GCA_034437635.1. Classification (GTDB taxonomy): domain Bacteria; phylum Chloroflexota; class Anaerolineae; order Aggregatilineales; family Phototrophicaceae; genus J038. The sequence continues at coordinate 1,264 of DAOTTT010000263.1, forward strand.
GTGATATAAACATCATAGCGTTCATCCCCGCCGCGATTACGGTCGTTCGGCGGGATCGGCCAGCCTTGCTCGCCAATTTGCACGGCATAGACTTCTTCCAGTGCTTTGGCTACCGCATCGATATACTCTTCGGTGGCTGCATCTGGACCTTCATTTGTGTAATGAATGATAAAGTTTGGCGTTTCTCGCGTTAAACGAGGACCACTAAGTTCAAGCCGGGAGCGATCTTCGGCCTCTTGCGCGGTAGTGATGGCAATCGTAGCACGGTATTCTCCACTCGTGCCGGAGAAGTTGCTGACAACAGCGGTATATGTGCCGCTGACTTCCGCCACATAAACGGCCTGCGAGTTGAGGTTGTTAAGCTCGCGGTCGTCATTATAGGCGACAACCTCACCATCTGGGTTTTTGATGGCGGCGACGGGGTCGAGCGTGCCGCTGGTGTCATCAATACGGAAGATCACGCCTTGTCCAATTTCCATATAAAATTCGTACTCAGCATCGGCAGTGGTGTCGCTCATGAACCCGGTGAAGACCAGATCATCGCCTTGGGGCTGTACGTTCTGCGCGGAAAAGTCCGTATCGCGCCCACCCTCAATGGTGATTGTCAAGCGGTAGTCGCCGCTTGTCCCGATGATGTTAGTCAAAATGAGGGTATAATTGCCATCATTGGGCACAGTGTAGATGATCTGCGAGTTCAAGTTACCAAACTCAATATCATCATTTTCACTCACGGTATTACCGTCATTATCCTGTAAAATAAGATAAGGGTCTAAGTTGCCGCTGGTGGCTTCTGCAAGGGCGGTTACGGTGTCCCCGGCGCTGAGGCTCAAAGGATAGACCGCATCCGGGACAGTATCGCCCATTGTGCCGGTGTATTCATCACTCTGTGCGAAAGCCGGGAGGCTAAAGTAGATCAAAATCAATAAAAGTGTAGTTAGACGCACTGTTTTAACTCCTAAAAACTAAGGATGGATATAATAGTTGTACTCTGTCCTTTGGCACTTGGCAATATAGGGTGCTCTGCGCCACAATAAATGAGAGATTATCTACAAATAGGTAAAACAATTATGATCAACTTAAAAACTTCTGCCATACAAATCAACACAGCGGCGCATAAGGTGCTGCACAGCTATCCGCCGCTCTCGCATGATCGCCATCGTGTAGAAATTGCCGTGGATGATGGTGTGTTAACCGTCAGTGGTTACGTCAAGGCGTTGCCGACATATAACTACGCGCTGAACAACCTCAAAGCAGTGGCAGGTTTGCGCGGGTTTAATGCGGATAATTTCCATTGCGATGAGGTGATCCGCCGGGATGTAGGGCAGGCAATCCCTATAGGCGTACAAGTCAACGTGGAATATGGCGCGGTGATTTTGGCCGGACGCTTGCCGGAAGATACCGATGTTGAGCAAATTGTACGTAAGGTCGCCTTGGTGCCGGGTGTGCACCGTGTCTTGACGAGCTTTTCTAGCTAGATTTCATAAGGCTGTGTGCGGCGGTCGGCTTCGGTCAGGTGATGGTGATGCCGCCGGAGCGACCATGTCCGCCACGCTGCCTCTAACGCCACGCGAGAATTCATCTTCGAGGTGCCGTGTTGACGATCCGGGAAGTGAATCGGGATTTCGATGATTTTGTAGCCCAGCTTCGCAGTGACATAGGCCATCTCGACTTGGAAGACATAACCATTACTTTCGATCTGGTCGAGGTCAAGGCCGATGAGTGTTTCCCGCCGCCACATACGGAAGCCGCCTGTCGCGTCATAAACGGGCACGCCTAAGATCATCGGGACATAGAGGCGGTTGGCCCACCAACTGAGCAATTTACGATAAAAGCCCCAATTTTCATCAACACTACCACCTTTGATAAAGCGCGAGCCAAGGATGAGATCCGCACCGGATTCGAGTTTTTCCAGCATTTGCGGGATATACTTGGGCTGATGCGAAAAGTCCGCGTCCATCTGGACGATGTAATCGGCACCATTGGCAATCGCTTGCCTGAACCCGGCGCGATAGGCTGGCCCTAACCCGTCCTTATCGGTACGGTGCAGTACGGTCATGCGCTCTGGGAACTTTGCGGCGAATTCATCCGCTATTTGTCCGGTGCCATCGGGGGAGTTGTCATCCACCACAAGCAGATGAAGGTTATCCAGCCCTAGGTTAAAGAGCGCCTCCACCATCAACGGTAAATTTTCTTTTTCATTGTACGTCGGCAATACGACGGTTAATTTAGCCATGCCGGGTATCCTGTCTGGCGATGATAACACGCTTGTAGCAGTCTAAATTAGACTATAGGGGGATGCAAGTATCAACCGAAGATTTTATAGAGTAATTGCACGGTGACATGCTTGACATCGGCGCGTTTGCGTGCATCGCAAGGGTACACGGGGATAAAATCCGGCAAGCCAAGCCCCAAGTGGATGTCATCTGCACGCCATGCCTCGGGTTGATCTTGCTTGTTGGTCACAAGCACACATGGCGTTTCCGGGTGGTTGTAGTGGATCGTTTCCAGCAGGCTGACTAACGCGCCGAAGTATTCCGGGCGTGTGCTATCCGCCAAGACGATAAACCCCGGCACATTGACATGCTCAATTAATTCGCGCAGCCAGATAAAATCAAACTGATGGAGTTGTGGCGGCTCTAAGAATTTGAGGTGAAGTTCACGATCAACTATTAACTCACCGCAGAACCAGCCTTGTGCATCACGTACTTGACTACTGATCGAATTGACAAACGTCGATTTGCCGGAGGATGGTAATCCGGTTACAAGAAGTTCAAGCACTTGGGGTTGAATAGCAATAGACATCTGTGATGAGTACCTAAATCTATGGACATATTTAGAACTATATTACTATTTTTCGACTAAGTCAAACAAAATCTCCGGTCACAAACCATTCTATGACCGGAGAGCGGGCATTAGCTGCTGGTAATCAGCAGCGAGAAGTCCATTTGTGACGCATTGTAGGCGTTATCCCGCACGGAAAAGAGATATTGTCCATCTAAAGGCAGCACGATTTCAAAACTACTGGAAGCGACACCACGCCCGTTAAAGACAACTACCTCATCATCGGGTGAGAGCATCATCAAGCTCAATTCGCCCACTTCCGATAAGCGCGAGAAGGTCACGCGGATGCGTTCGCCCGCTTTGCCGCTGTATTGATATTGGATGTTGCCGGTTTCGGTGGTGACGGTGCCGGTTTGCTCAATGCCGTTGACCAAACTAATGACGGTACTGCTTTGTAAGGCTACCGTCACGACGTTGACGGTCTCGTTCTCATTGTAATCGTCAAATTCCAGCAGAATGTAATAGGCGCTGTCTTCCGGTGCGGCAAACTGTGCGATGCGTGGGCTGCCATTAGCGCCGGTGCCGTAGTCTTCGCGCAGACGCGCTTCCCATTGTGGCCGTCCGCTCAGGTCGAGCAAGGCCATGTAGCCATCGCCATCTTCCGGCATGGTGCTGACGATGTCCCAGGTTTTCCCGGCAGGGCTATCAAAGCGTAAGAGCGCCAGGTTATCCTCATCTAGCGGAATTTCTACGCTTTCATTCGGTTGGATGTCTGCAAAAATAAGGCGGCTGAGGGTCAGGGCATAATCTGCGCCATCCGGCAATGCCGTTTGAATGGCGACGGGGTGCGGCTCTGTGACGGCGACACGATACACCGGGACAAACGGGCTGTCGTAAAAATACTCGGCCAGTTCATTCACGCCGGATTCGTTTTCGACCACATAGCCACCGTTAATGATGTCGGATTTCCAACGCACGATGTCCCCGGCTTGTAGGTCATCGGCCACATAAAAGGCGATGCTCATATGATGCGGAAGTGTGCCGTCGATGGTGGTATTGGCATCAAATGGTATGATCGTCGTTGTGGATAAAAACAGGTCAAATGGGCCGTTGATGTCACTCCAATCTGGGCGGCCTGCGCTTAAAATGTATGTGCCTGCCTCCGGCACGGCCAACGGGCCGATCAAGCCGCCTTCAAACAGGGTGCGCGACTCCGCGATGGGGTTTTGTGCGCTGTCGAATAGGCGCATGTCAAAATCACCTGTGACATCTTGCCCACGTATGGTGATGTAAATCATCTCATCGGGCGAAGCCTCAAACGTGTAGTTAAAGCGTGATTGGATGGGGCTGGTTTCGCCTGTGATGATCTCATCGAAGGGAAGCGGTGTCATATCTTGGGCGTGCGTAGGTAAAACGACGCTCAACAGCAGTAGAACCGCAAAGGGCAGGTACTTTCGCATAGCATAGCACTCCTCTACAATTAAAGTATGCTTTGAGTGTAGCATGGAGGGGAAAATGACACATCTGGTGACGCGCTTATTTTTAGCGGGGTGTAATGTGCCGTCGGATGATGCCGATAGCGAACAAGCCATCACGCCGGAAAACGTCATCGGTGCGTTGACCGCTGCGCCAACGGTCACGCCGACCATTATACCGACACGAACGGCGATCCCTCGTCAAGTGCCGACCAGCATCAATGCGCCGACGGGCACTCAAGCTATTAATTGGACTATCCCGTAAAACAAAAAACCGCAAGAAACGTTTCCTGCGATTTTCTGATTACTGGTTGCTATGCAATTACGCGATGGTCACGTCTTCGCACAGATACACGTCTTGGATGGCGTTGAGCAGTTGCGCCCCTTCTGCCATCGGACGTTGGAAGGCTTTACGCCCGGAGATCAAGCCGGTGCCGCCTGCACGCTTGTTGATGACGGCGGTCTTGATTGCGTCATTAAAGTCGTTGCTACCGCTTGCACCACCGGAGCTAATCAGCCCGGCGCGGCCCATGTAGCCGTTGGCGACTTGATAGCGCGTCAAGTCGATGGGGTGATCGCTGGTAAGTTCAGTGTAGATGCGCTCATCCAGCTTACCATAGCTGCTATCGCCGCTGTTGAGCGCCTTAAAGCCACCGTTGGTCTTGGGGAGCTTTTGCTTGACGATGTCGGCCTTGATGGTCACACCCAGGTGATTGGCTTGGCTGGTGAGGTCGGTCGATGTTTCGTGGTTCACGCCGTCCACGGTAAATTCCGGGTTGCGCATGTAACACCACAGGACGGTTGCCATGCCGAGTTCGTGCGCCATTTCAAACGCTTGAGCGACTTCGATCAACTGGCGGTTGCTCTCTTCGCTGCCGAAGTAGATGGTCGCGCCGACGGCCACCGCGCCCATGTTCCAGGCTTCGCGGATGGTGCCGTACATGATTTGATCGAAGGTGTTGGGGTAGGTGACCAGTTCGTTATGGTTGATCTTGACCAAGAACGGGATTTGGTGCGCATACTTCCGCGCCACTGCACCCAGTACGCCATAAGTTGAGGCGACGGCGTTGCAACCGCCCTCAATCGCCAGCTTGACGATGTTGGCCGGGTCGAAGTATTGCGGGTTCGGCGCGAAGGACGCGCCCGCGCTGTGCTCAATGCCCTGGTCGACCGGGAGGATGCTCAGGTAGCCGGTGCCGCCCAAACGCCCATGATCGAACATCTGCTGAAGGCTCCGCAAAACCTGCGGGCTACGGTCGGTTTCTGTATAGACCGTCGTCACAAAATCTGATGATGGCAGGTAGAGGGTGTCCTTTGGGATGGTGGTGCTGGTGTGGTTGAGTAGATAATCGGCATCGTCACCGAGGGCTTCCGAAATACGTTTAATGTCATAGGTCGTGCTCTTAGGTGCAGTAATGACCATGTGGTAATCCTTTCGATTGTGTCTCTTTTACACATACGACATTAGTATAACAGATTATCCGGCCTCTCGGAGTGCTATCCGTCCTATTTCTGTGTTGACACTTGTCCTGATTCCAACGCCGCCGGGTTGTGCGGGTGCATATTCAGCGGAAAGTAACAGGCTATCCCCGGCGGTGACGGCGATAACACGGTTGCGGATGGTGATGGTCAGCATATCTGCCGGGGCACCGACACGGGCAAACGAGGCGATTGGCGTGCCTACAATCGGCGCGTTACGGGTGATGGTCGTCGTATCAAAGGCGATCATCTCGCCTGCGGTGATGGTGTTGTCTGTGATCGTCAAATTTAGCGCGATGCTGTTGCCATCGGTGGGCACATTGAGCAAAATCGTCTGTAAACCATCGACGGGTTGCCACGTCAGTTCAAAGGTGTAAGCCTGCCAACGGGCATCTTCCGAGATGAGCCATGCGCCGTCATCGGTTGCGATGAGATTGCCGCTAGCCGTAATGCGCCAATCGGTTGGGTCGCCCAAGCGCCAAGATGCGCCGTCGCTGATGGTGACGTTGCTATCTTCGATGAGTGGGGCACCGGGGCGCGTCGGCTCGATGTCACCATTGCCGATCTCACTGGCGGGGGCGGTTTGGTCGAATGACAAGGCCACCGCTGTTGATTCTGCGGCGAGGGCGGCTTGTGTCCCCTGGTATTCGAGTTCAACGCGGGTGGCTTCGGCATCAAACGCGATTTGTGTGCCGACGAAATCCTCAGCGGCGCGGGTGGCATCGCGGGCGTTGTTAACGGTGACTTGGGTCTGTGTGCTGCGGGCATCCAAGGCGACTTGGGTCTGACTTTCGATAAGCAGGTTTTCGCGTTGGCCGAGCGCGACAGCGGTAGATTCTAACGCGCTTTGTGTGGAGACTAAGTTCGCGGCGGCGTTCGTCGCGGCGATAAAATTTGCTGAACGGGTGTTAATTGCGTCGTTAGCGTCTTGTGTGGCTTGGCTGCGCTGTACTTCGATTTCAAATTCCAGGGTGGCGCGGGCAGCGATATTGTCAAATGCCTCATCCACCAAGGCTTGATCGGTCAGTGCGACGTTATCCGCAAAAGCAACGGCGGTTACGTCGATATTGGTAGCGGCTGCGGCTGCGGTTTCCGTGATGTCTAGGGCATTGGCCTCGCGTGTCGCTTGGATAGCGGTTGCGTTTTGGGTGGCGGTCGCTTCGAGATCAGCTTGCAGCGTTTGGAGCGTGTTATCGAGGTCAAATTGGCGCGTAGCCAGGCCATAATACGCGGTGACGGTTTGCTCAAAGAGGACGATGTCTTCCCCGGCGGCGGTGATGGTGGCGTTAAAGTCACCTTCTGGCATGAGGCCGAGGGTTTGCGGTCGGGTGAACAACATCACCACACCGACGAATACCCCCCCCAACGACACGATGTAGGCGATTATCAAACTAACGATTGATCCGCGTCTTCTCATGGTCGATCCTTTTGTGTTTTGAGAATGAGTATAATAGCTGCACGGAAAAGATACGAGCAATCGCAAATCGTATAGGTGTTGAAATCCTTAAGGTAGCAACGCAATCCTGATGATGCTTGCTCCCTCTGGTAGTTGAACGCCCACCGCCCCCGGCAACAAGGGTGCATCTAGCGCCACATCTAGCACCAATGATCCATTGATGACCACTACAAGATTATTCCCGCGCACCTCTACCCGCAAGTTAATCTGTTCGCTATCGGTCAGGTTGAGTTGATTTGCTTGGATAGCCTGCAAACGTTCACCGAGTAGGCCATTTACATCTAAGAACTGCGTGACGTTAAAGCGATAAAGTCCGGCAGCGGTGATGCGTTGGCCGTTGTAACTCAAGCGCAAGGTCAAGCCTTCACTGCCGCTTGGCACGTTGACCATGACGAAATAATCCGCCGGGGTATCCGCCAACGGTAAAAGCGAAACGTCCAGCGCGTAATCGGTGAGATCGCCCAATTGTGTGAGCAGCCATGCACCGCTGCGCTGGGCGCTGACTGTATCGTTAGCCCCAATGCGCCAATCGCCTACATCGCCTAAGCGCCATAAGCCACCGCTCACCCCACCGGAAAAGCCATCTTCAAATAGGGGTGCTTGCGTAATCGTCGGGGAAGGGGTCTGCGAGAGGACATTATCCGCGCTAGGGGCTTGCGTGGCGAAGCCTAGCGCGACGGCGGTCGCATCACGGTTGAGCGCGGCCTGTGTCCCGCGATATTCTAGCTCAACGCGGGTGGCTTCTTGTACAAAAGCGATCTGCGTACTACGGAAGTCCAGCGCGGCCTGTGTGCCTTGACGGGCATTAGCAATAGCGACCGTCGTTTGGGTCGCGCTGAAGTCGCGGGCGCTCTGGGTTTCCTCTTGGGCGAGCAAATCGGCGCGGTTATCTAGCGCGGCCAGCGTGTTATCCACATTAAAGTTACTCTCGTTTAAGGCGATGGCGGTCTCTTGGAGCACAATCGCGGTTTGCTCCACTTGGGCGGCGGTGCGTGTGAGGTTGGCTTGTGTCTCTAGCCCAAGTAAACTCGGTGAATACAGAACAACGGTTGCTACACCCCCCAACGTGACGAGAAATAGCAACACGAGCAACCACAATAACCGCTCTAAACGGCGGTTTTTGACAACTTTGGTCGGTTGGGTTGCGCGTGCTTCCGGGGGGACGAGGGGTGGTTTGTTGCTCATAGCGTCATCACCTGTTCGTAGACTTCTAGCGTGGCTTGCGCGGTCTTGCGCCAGTTATAACGGGTCGCCTGGGCAAGTCCCTGGTTTATCATGGATTTACGCAGCGGTTCTTGCAACAGCAGCGCGATAATCGCCCCGGCCATCTCGCGCTCACTCTCCACGAGAAACGCGCCATCCCCGACGATTTCCTCATAAACTGGGATTTTATTGGCGACGACGGGCGTGCCGGAAGCCATCGCTTCGATGAGTGGCAGGCCAAAGCCCTCATACGCGCTAGGGGAAACGTAAACGTTCGCCATACGGTAGACGGCGGCCTTATCCGCTTCATCAACGTAGCCAATCCAGCGCACATACTCATCCAAGCTGAGCTTATCCGCGTAAGCCCGCATATCCGGGAAGACCGCCTTAGACCAATCTGGCTCTTTGCCGGCTAATACCAGCGGGTAAGTGTCGCCTTCCGCTTGTGCGACATAGGTATAAGCGGCGAGGAGTAAGCCTAATTGCTTGCGGATGTCGAAGCCGCCCATATGCAAGATGTATTCATCCGGCAAGTTATACTTTTCGCGGATCGCGTCGTCGTTTTCCGCGCCCATTTGTGGATGAAAGCGTTGATCCACACCGAGATAGATAGCCGTGATATGTTCGGCAGGGATGTTAAGGTGTTCGACAATATCTTGTTTTGAGGCTTCGCTGAGGGTGATGACATGCGCAGCGCCCCCCGCTGCTGCGGCGACCAGCGCGTTATAGATGCGCCCGCCGATACCCCCGGCATATTCAGAATAAAGCAGCGGTGCGACATCCAGCACCGATGTGACGAGGCGTGCCGATGAGCGCAACGGCGGCCCCCAATACGGCACATGGGCGATGTCCGCGCCGGAACGCGCCACCATCTGCGGGAATGTGCGCTGCTCAAACAAGATTTTGCCAAGGCGGTTGGTTTTGCCTTGTGTGGTGATAAGGTTGACGTTTTGCGGGAGGTCGTCAGGTTCGTTGTAGCCTGGCGGCAGAACCAGCGTCATTTCTAAATCCGGGCTGATGCGGCGTAGGTCATGCAACAAACGCCGGATGTATTGGCCGCTGCCGACATTGACCTGATTCCAGAACCAGCCATTAAAAGCAATGTGCATGATGATCCTTTGGTTTGTGAGCCGACAACCTAGTTTAACAAAGGGGCGGTCAAAATGCCGCCCCTGGATGGATTAAAGTTGGCTTTCTAAATCGTTGATGGTACTTTCGATGAGTTCGACGGCTTGGCCGAGGGTGTCCGCGTCAAAGGCGAACTTGGCTCCGGCTGCGCCAAAGAGTTCGTGCAAGTTGCGCGTGCCGCCGAGGGCTAGGGCTTGGCGGTATTGCTTGACCGCGTTTTCCTGGTCTTCCAGCGCATTAGCCCACACCTGCACCGCACCGAGTTGCGCTAGGCCATATTCCACATAGTAGAACGGATAGCGGTAGATATGCTGCTTGCGGTGCCAGCCGGTCGCCTTGATGTCGTCAAAGTCGGTGTAATCGGTGTGAATAAAACGGCTCCACAGTTCCGACCACTTGGCATCGCAGGCGGCAGGGTCGCGGGCTTCGTCGCCGCTGGTATATGCCCAATGCTGGAAGCCATCGACAACGGCCATATACGGCCAGAAGAAGATGATGCGCTCTAAATGGGCGATACGGTCGCGGGCGGCATCCGCTGTGGTGTAATAGCCGCCTTGATCTTGCGTGAGGTAGGGCGCGGCGAGCAATTCCATCGCCATACTTGCTACTTCTGCAAATTCGATGGGGTAACGGCGCTGATGTAAATAGGGCAGATTGGCCATTGTCTCGAAGGCGTGGAAGGCGTGTCCGGCTTCGTGGAGTAGCGTTCGCACATCGTTACGTTTACCGACGGCGTTCATGAAGATAAATGGCCGTCCGGTGTAGAGGAAGCCGGTGCAATATGCGCCGGGGCCTTTGCTCTTGCGGTTGGGTAGATCCAGCAATTCTTCTTCGCGCATGGTCTTAAAGTAGCCACCGAGATCGGGGTCTACTTTGGTAAATATGGTTTCCGCAGTGGCGGCGAACCCGTCGATTGTCTCCCAGGGTGCGAGCGGCGGTTGGCCGGATACATCAACCTCTAAATCCCAGGGGCGCAGGCGCTCCACGCCGAGCTTTTGCCGTCGGATTTCGTTACGGCGTTTCGCAACCGGGACGACGATTTGTTCAATGGCGTTATGGAACGTTTCACAATCCGCTGGCGTGTAATCATACCGTTTGAATTCCTGCCAGCGATAAGCGCGATAGTTATCAAACCCGGTGTTGGTCGCCCTCTCTTGCCGTATGTCAAAGAGCTGCCTCCATACTTCATTGATCGCTTCGCGGTCTTGCAGCCAGCGATCCATCACCGCCTTCCACGCTTTTTCGCGCTTGGCGCGGTCGTCATCCCCATAGACTTTCTCTAATTGTTTGAGGGTGACTTCTTCACCATCCCATTCGACCATCTGCGCCCCGGTGATCTTGCCGTATTCCATACCCAGGGCTTGCTCACGGATGTTAAGCTGTAAATTCTCCTCGCGGAAAAGCGCGATGTCGGTCTGCATTTTCTTCAGCGAGAGTTCAAAGTTATCCGGTTGCAGGCCACTTTCTACCAGCTTACGGCCAAGTTGAGTGTTGGCTTCGACCATCTTGGGGTAGATGCTGACGTACATCTGCTTGAGATAGCTTTCAGCTTGCTCGTCGGTGGTGTCTTTGTCGTTAGCTAATTGTGCGCGGGAAAACGCCTCAAACATCAACGAAAGTGCTTGCGACCAATCGTTCAACCAGCCATCTAAACTGTCTTCTGTGAGTTCACGCGCCATGAGGTCATCCATGATGACTTGATACTGCGACCAATCCCAATCATAGACATCGTGGATTGTCTCTGGAAAAGCAATAGCCATTATGTTCTCCGTAAAAAATTCTTTAAATGTCGTAATAAAATAACCCGGCTGTATAGCCGGGTCAATAGACCATTGCTTTAGGTACGTGACTTGGATTTTTTGTAAAACACTTGGAAGTTGTTGTTATTCGTCCAGGCGATGAAAGTATAAATGGCGTAGAGTTCGCGCACGTTTTCGAATACGGTATTAAATATGGTGTCTGCGTGGAGTTCCGGCGCTTCCGGCTCATACCAGCGGCCTATACGCAAGCAGTCACGCCCGGCGGCGAAGGTGTCCATAAAATCGGATAGTACCTTCTTGGGGGGTAGTTTTTCCAAGCTCAGGTGCATCTCTGTGGTGTGGATGCCACTCCAAAAACCAAGCAGATAATGTTTTGGTAATTGGGCGAGCAGATCATAGAGCTTGTCGCGGTGTTGCTCAATCGTCATTTTGCCGATGATGTTCTGTTGGTCGTAGCGGGCAGTCGGTGGGACGACCAACTCGACCGCGAGATGATCGGACATCAGACGAACTTCAATACCGGGGTGATAATGGACTTCGATAGGGCGATTAGTCCCATCGGTATCACGCCCAAGCATATGCTCTACGGTTTCCGCTTCTGATGGGGTGCGCGTATAGAGCAACGAAATCGCATCAGCATCAAATGGTGTGGTGAGTGTGTTGTAATCAACCCCTTGTAGGCTGGAGTAGCCCGGATGCAAGTTGACCCGGTGTTGCTGCATGCGTGGATAGACAGCGCGATGCAGCGTAAGCATGTGTTGGAAAACACGTTCTTGATGGTCTGTGTTGTTTTGTAGCGATAAGACGGCTAAATGATCTTCGCGTGTAAAAAAGGTCATGGTGATGATCCGCGTTTGGTATACATGAGCTGTTCCAACTTTAATCTAACACAGCATAGTATCTAAGGCCAGCAAAGTAACTAAAGTTATACACAAAATTCATGGAAATTTTGATAAAATTAGTCGTTAGTTAAAATTATCAAACACAAAAACGTACAAAGAAGCCTTTTATGGACAAATCCATCGTGTATGTGACGCGGCCATTGCCCGGTAATGCAATCGACCGTCTAGGCGCTGCATATACCACTGTCATTGTCGGAGAGGGGGATATGCCGCCATCCCGCGAGACGTTGTTAAACCATCTCGCGCAAGCGGACGGTGGATAACCTGATAGCTGGTTTGCGGGGTGCGCGTTTGCCCCATTGTGTAAATCCATCAATCTATGGAGATGAAGATGCAGATTAACCCACAAGATATTGCCTGGAAGTCGATGTATAAGCTGATGATCGGCGCGGTGGTGCCGCGTCCTATCGGTTGGGTGTCCAGCGTGGATGTGGACGGCAACCCCAACTTAGCCCCATATTCGTTCTTCAACGCTGTATGTCCTAATCCGCCGCATGTGCTGTTCTGCACCAATGTACGCGGTACGGATGCCAGCCCGAAGGACACGCTGCGCAATGTGCGCGATACTGGGGAATTTATCATCAACATCGTGACGGAAGCCACCGCCGCCGCTATGAACCTCACGGCGCAAGAATTACCCGCGACGATCAACGAGTTTGAGCACGCCGGGTTAAGTGCCTTGCCTTCGGTGATGGTCAAGCCGCCGCGTGTGGGCGAAAGCCCGATTAACTTTGAGTGTGAGGTGGTGCAGATCGTCGATCTGAGTGATGCGCCGGGCGGGGGCAGCGTCGTGATCGGGCGTGTCGTTTACTTGCATATCGATGACAATGTGATGATCGGCGACGATAAGATTGACTTGCAGAAATTGCAGCCTGTGGGTCGCTTGGCTGGTGCTGCTTATGCACGGGTGACGGATATTTTCTCGTTAAATCGCCCACCTTCTCAAATTAAAGAATCATGAGTTATAGTAGGGTAAATTATTTAAAAGGAGGATTTTTATGTCAAAACGTCCGTTTTTTGAATTTGATGAAACCGCACATGAGACATGGCGCTTGCTCTGGGCGCGTCAATGGGCGCTTGCCAGC
>DAOTTT010000264.1:0-1852 GCA_034437635.1 Anaerolineae bacterium
GGGTTACGCGGAATTTCGGTGATGATGCGCGTCGGCCCCCAGAACCAACGCTCAGAGCCAATAACAGGCGTGCGACCCTGTATCAGTTCGTTCATCCCGGCGACAAGCCCACGCACCAAGCTGAACGTGATGTCTAACTCGTACCCCACACGGTCAAATATGCCCATCGACTCCGTGCGGCGTTGAGTTTCTTGGCGCAATGTCGGCTCGACATCGGAAGACGGCAATTGCCCAGTCTCCTCGGTGAATTCCTGGCGCACTTCTTCCAAGTGATGGTCATACAAGCTCAACGGCTGCTGATAGCCGCCCAATTGCGCGACACCATTACCAAAGACCCGCGCGGTATCCAAGTTACCGAAGACCACCGCCAACAACAGCGCCATAATCCCTGCCACATAGGGATTACCTAAGTGACGTTTTTGGGGCGGCGCATCATCATTTTCCATTTTCGACTCTGCTACACGCCAAGAATTGACCAAGCTAAACGCTGCCGAGAACGCGCCCAGGCCCGTCACGGAAAACAACATCGGGATAATCAAGTTATAAGCAATCTGCGGCATGATGCCCGTAATCAATGTCGGCACACCAACGATAACAAAACCAAAGTAGTAATAGTTGATATAGCCATCGGCAAACCAGGGGTCAATAGCCGGGAAGATCGTGCTGCGCAGCACGCCATTAAAGTAGGCAAAGTCCATCGGCTTTTCCCCGCCGAATTGGAAATGCCAGAGGTCGGGGTTACTCAAGCGGACGAAGATAAAGGCCACATAGAGGACAACACCCAAAACCTCAATCGTCAGCAGCAAACGCCACCGTGCCCGCAGGTATTGGCCGAACGCCGCCCGCCGTCGCCACACAATCGCGCCGCTGACGAACGCCACTACGCCCAAAATCAACAGCAATCCGTTGCGGTTCCATAGCTCAAAGCGCATCGTACCCAGCGCCCATGCAATCCATGCGACCCCAGCGATACCGATGATTTTGGCAAAGCCATAACCGCGATCCCCCAAGCCAGGGAACGCGACAAACAACAGCGGCCAAGCGATTACGCCGATTATCATAACGACCAACCACCACACCATCGCCGCGATTACATCATTGGTGTTGACGATGCTATCCCGGTCAAAACGTGCCGACCACGTACCGCCGGACTCTTGAATGTCTTCCATTTCCGGCGTGAATATCAAGTGTGTGGGCGCTTCATCCGCTTGGAGCGATGTTTGATTTAACACCCCTACTAGCGTAGTCGTGTTATACCCACCGCCGCCCATATTCGCGGGGAGCAACGGTACACTGCCCAAAATCAACTCGGTGTTTTCCGATGAATATGCATCCGTCTTGCGGAAAAGCATCACCACCGGATGATCGTAAACGGTAAAGGCTTCTTCCGCCTCAAACTCATTGAGCCAACCCGGCGAATCATAGAATGGCAAATGCTGATCGCTGATCTTCAGCGGGCCAAGCTCAAATGTCTCTTGGAAGACATATTCTAGTTCAAAGCCCAACGAGGCATCAAACAACGCCTCATAGTAAGTGTTGGTCATCGGCCAGCGCATGGGGATGCGTGCGTGCGAGTCGTAGCGCCGGTTGGTGTTCACCCAAACGTAATCGACATTATCCAACACCGCTTGGAGATAATCGCGCTTAAATTCGGTGTCTTCTAACGTCAACTCCAAGTTGAGTGACTGCACCAAGCCCTCCCAGGGCGCACGATTACCCAGGCTGTTACACGCATCGTAATCATATAAGCCCGGCGGCGGGTTATCCGCTAAAGTCAGGCCATTGGGCAACGGATAACACACTTTCGGCGGAATGACTTCATCCCAGGGCAGTTCAGAGGCCATCACCGCCC
>DAOTTT010000265.1:0-5195 GCA_034437635.1 Anaerolineae bacterium
AAGCCCGTAAACGGGCTGTATAAAATGATATTTCGCGCTGACTAGCCCGTTTACGGGCGGCGCATACATGCGCTGCACTGTGCTAGCCCCCGGTTTTGAACCGGGGCAGCATATAAATCAGAGCATGCCTAAGTAGTTACAAATAATGAGCATATTAAGCTGCAATGTTATGTCGCAGCTTTTTGTTTGTTTGCGGTTAATGCGTTTACAATAGGTTATGGAGAGATGACGATCAGGGAGCAGTAAACGCATGTTGAAATATGTCATCAGTTATAACGCAGAAGATGAGGCCCTCGCACATCGCCTGCACGATTTTATGGTGCGGCGCTTTGGCAACAAGAAGGTACAGCTTGGCGTTGGCAGCTTGGGTAATATCGATCAAATTCATGATGCCATACCACGTATTGATACTTTAATCGTACTTGTGGGCAGTGAGTGGGAAGAAAATGCCGCTTTACAGACCCCTTCCAGCCCAATCTATACGGCGTTGACAACGGCTATCGCCACTAACCGCCGCATTATGCCAATCATGGTCAACGGACGCACGATGCCAGATGATGATAGCCTTGTCCCCGAACTTAGTGTGATTACCAAACGCCAGGGCATCCCAATCAGTCACAATACATTTGACGATGTCGCCTTACAAATTGCTTACATTTTGATGCAAACGGTCGTTACGCCGGTCAACTATCAAGATGAAGACACCATCATGTTTGGCGTTGATGATCGCGCTACGCCACCCCCACGCAGAAAGAGCGAAGTTCAAACGACTAGCGTACCCATGCCGCATACAGTCACACAAACCATGCGCACGGTGCATCGTCAATTGCCACCAGTCGCGCTCATTAGTTTGATCGCGGGGTTCTTTTTCGCGTTAGCTTGGTTCTTCACCAGTACATTTGACAACAATTTTATCAGTGCAATTGTCAATACGGTCTTACTTGCCCTGAGTTACTACACAATCGGCTATCTCATCAATCTGGATATTCCCGACACAGATGCAAAATCTATCTATCTGCTTACAGGGGCGCTCAGTGGGCTTAATTTACTTTATCATCTGATCGATCAGCGATCTGTGATCTTATTGCTCGTTTATATGCTGGCATTTGCGGGTGTCGTCGCTTATACCTTCTCGCAATACAATACCATCTTACCCGCCGCCATCACTGTTGACCGCCATATGACCATGATGCTGTTTATCGCAGCGTTGCCTTTGGCTGTGTTGCCGGAATTACTGCTATCTTATCGTATTGTCGCTAACCCGATAGTCCATAGTGGTGATGTCAACATTCATGCGTTTATCTTTGGGTTCATACAAGGCGCACTCATCGGCACATTACTTTACAGCACGCTGAAAGAATCCGCCCGCGATAGCATCCGCAATCACATCGCAGCGCCGCCCATCCGCGAGCAAGATACCATCCCATGAGCACCCATGAGCATTGGTTGTTGCTTTGCATCGTCTTGAACCATTATAATCTTTGGATGAGTTGATACCGAAAAAGAACGAGATATATTTTATGAGCAGACGCGCACAAGTCTATCCATTTACAGCCATCGTCGGCCAAGACCGCATGAAAACCGCTTTAATCCTAAACGCCGTTGATATGCGCATTGGCGGTGTTCTTATTCGTGGGGAACGCGGCACCGGCAAATCGACCGCTGCCCGTGCGCTAGCCGTCCTCTTACCAGAGGTCGATGTCATCAGTGGCTCCCCATTTAATGATGACCCGCATCGCCCAGATACGTGGTCGGATTATGCGCGTGAACGGTATGGCGACGGCCAAGAAATCCCGGTTGAGCGGCACCGCACCCGCTTTGTTGATCTGCCCGTCAGCGCAACAGAAGACCGCGTTGTCGGTACGCTGGATATTGAAAAGGCCATCCAACGCGGGGAACGTCACTTCGACCCCGGCGTTCTAGCCTCAGCCAATCGTGGCATCCTCTATGTGGATGAGGTCAACCTGCTTGATGACCATGTGGTTGACCTGTTGCTAGACAGTGCCGCGATGGGCGTTAACGTCGTCGAACGGGAGGGCATCAGCTTTAGCCATCCCGCCCGCTTTATCCTCGTCGGCACAATGAACCCGGAAGAAGGCGACCTGCGACCACAGTTATTAGACCGCTTTGCCCTTTCTACGGAAGTACACGGCATTATCGACCCTAAAGACCGTATGGAGATCTTAGAGCGTCATATCGCCTTTGAAGACGATCCAGACGGTTTCCGCAATCATTATTACAACGCAGAAAGCGATCTACGGGATCGCATCATCGCCGCCCGCGCAATCTTGGACGAAGTGCAATACACCCGCGCCGATCTACGCTTGATCGCCATGATGACCAGTAACATGCAGATCGACGGCCACCGCGCCGACCTGGTGATCCTCAAGACGGCACGCGCCCACGCTGCCTATCATGAGCGCCGACAGATCAACCGTGATGACATCCTAACCGCTGTACAGTTGGCAATCCCGCATCGACTTAAGCGCGGTCCCTTCGCGGATGCCCAGGTCGATATGGACTCGCTCGCACAACAAATGGATCAAATGCAGTCGGAACTGGAAGACGAAGGCGAGGAAGATGCCGCCGACTCCCCCACGCCGACTGAAAACGACCAACAGACGGGCAAAAAAAAAGCCAATCGGTAAGCGATAGCGAATCGACCCAGCAGCAACCGGACGTTAGCACCAGCCAACCCGCGCCGCAAAATCCCTTCCAAAACCAAGATGCCAATTGGTGGGAAGGCGGCCAGCAGGTCGAATCGACACAAGAATTTAACCCGCGCAAGCTCAACACGCAGTTAGACCGCATGACGCGCCAACAAAGCGGCAGGCGGTCTTACACACGCACCGAGCGCAAGCGCGGGCGCTACATCCGCGCCCAACCTGCGGGTAATCGTACCGACGACATCGCTTTTGATGCCACACTCCGCGCTGCTGCACCGCATCAACGCGCCCGCGAAGACGAAAAAGCCGCTAACAACATGGCCTACGCCCTCCGGCGTGAGGATTTGCAGCGTAAAGTCCGTGTGCGCCGCGCCTCTAACTTGATCTTGTTTGCAGTGGATGCATCGTGGAGCATGGCGGTATCCGAGCGGATGCAAGCCACCAAAGGCGCGATTATGTCACTCCTGACGGATGCCTATCAGCGCCGGGATCGCGTCGGGTTAGTCGTGTTTAACAAAGATCGCGCTAATCTCGTCTTACCGCCAACCAATAGCGTGGTCTTGGCAAAGGACGCGCTCAAGGATGTGCAAGTCGGGGGCAAAACGCCGCTCTCCGCCGGGTTGATGCTCTCCTATGAGGTTGTCCGCAAAGAGAAATTGTTACACCCGGACATCATGCCCATGATTATCCTGCTTACTGATGGCGCGGGCAACGTGTCCATCAGCGAGACGCTCACCCCGCAGGAAGAAGCGCACAAGATCGCCCGGCTCATCCGCGAGGAAGACATCCGCACGGTGACGATCAACATGGAGCATGTCGCATTCGACCAAGGTTTAGCGACTAAGCTGGCCGAAAAGCTCGGCGGCCCCTGCTATACACTGGCACAACTCAAAGCGGAGACCTTGCTAGAAACCGTCCGCGCCGAGATGGATTATCGCTAAAGAATCAGGGCGGCGTGTATCGTCGCCCTACGCTTACAAAACGGAACCCCCACGCCCCCAAAAGGCACCGTATACTATATAGAGTACATCGTTCTTCAAGCGTTCATTAAGAAGATAATCCAACCATGCACAATCAACAGACTCAACCCAACCAAGCCGCCCATACCGTACCGCACAAGCCCGTTTCCGCTGCGGCGACTATTCCATCGCCAGCGGTCGCCGCACCGCCGGTCGCCGCACCGCCCATAGCAGCGACCCGCAAAGCGCCAGCAGTCCGGGCGAAACCAAAGCGAAATTGGCTGTGGTGGGCGCTCGGCGGTACCCTTTTCTTTTTCATGAGCATATGCGGCGCATTGACGCTTGGTGCAGTCGTGATGCTCAATAGCGGCATCCTGCCCGGTGTGAGCGTCAATGGAATCAGCGTAGCCGGGATGAGCGAAGCCGAAGCCGCGCAAAAACTCGCGGCAGAATGGCGCACACTCACACTGCGCGATGGTGAACGCACCTTTCGGGTTGAGGCCAATACGATGGGAATCACGTTAGACGCGCAAGCGACTGCCGCCCAAGCGCACGCTCAAGGGCGCGGCACAGGTAGCCTGTTTGATGCGCTTTTTGGCAGTGTCGATGTGTCGGCTTCTGTCAACGTGGACGCTGACCTATTCCGCGCCGGGCTAACATCACTATCAGATCAAATTAACATCCCCGCGCAAGATGCCGGGGTGCAAGTCGTCAACGGCCAGGTGAGCACCAAGCCGCCGCAATCAGGCCGCCGCATGGACATCGACGCAACTCTAAACGCCGTCGCTGGATCATCACTTGCTACGGGCGAAATCCCGCTGGTGATGCAGACCGTACAACCCGCGATCACCGATGCCACGCCCTTGGTTAATGCCGCTGCTGCTGTCCTGCAAAAACCGTTTATTGTCCAAGCGTATGATCCCGTCACCGGGGATATTGTGGAATGGGCGGCACAACCGTCCACATGGTCAGATTGGATCACCGCCCGCGCTGATGCCAATAGCCCATTTGGGTTATCGCTCTCATTGGATACAAACGCGCTCCGGCAATTCTTGACGGACCAAGCCGCCGTATTAGATTCGAGCCGCCGCATTGACCTTGACGCGGCAATAGCCAACGTCCAAGCGGGACTGCGCAATGGCAACACCCAAACCACAATCCGCGTGTATCACAATGCGCGACAACACACCGTGCAACCCGGCGAGACAATCACCAGCATTGCCTGGGATTATGGCATTCCGTATCTCTATCTCCAGAATGCCAATAACGGCATCAGCGCCCTTTCCGTCGGGCAGATGATTACCATTCCCGCTGCGGACAGCTTCTTGGAGTTTGAGCCAATCCCACATAAGCGCATCATCGTCAGCATCTCGCAACAGCGGATGCAAGCCTACGAAAACGGCCAACTCCTATGGGATTGGGGCACGAGTACGGGCATCCGCGACAGCCCAACATGGCCCGGCATATATCAAGTGCTCTCGCATGTGGAAAACGCCTATGCTAGCAATTGGAACCTCAATATGCCTTGGTTTATGGGGGTCTATCGGCCTGTACCTGGGTCGGATTTTAC
>DAOTTT010000266.1:0-2261 GCA_034437635.1 Anaerolineae bacterium
GACTTGTAACTGTGGATAACTGGTCAAAAATCCGCCATACCCGGCGGTGATGGCCGCCGTTAACCCGGCGAAGACCGTGCCCTTTTTGCCTATAGTCATTCTGCGCAAGAGCACATAGACCAACAGCGTATAGATCAGCACATGCGCGGCGACTTCATAGCTGAGTGTGGCATATCCCCACTCGCCCCCGGTGAGGTTGGTTAAACCAATCGTCAGTAAGCGCGGCGGGTAGAGTGGCGCGGCTTGTGTATCCGCCATGAAGGGCAATCCGCCGTTGTTATAGGGGTTCCATAATGGGATTTGGCCGTCGCTAAGGCGGTCATACTGATAATGCCCAAATGTGACGAACTGCCCAGAGTAATCGCCTTCTTGGAATGAGGCTTGATCGTTAAGATTGGGCGTAAAAATGCGCCAATAGAACGTCAACCACACTAAAATTAATGCGACGATGGCAAAGAAGTCTTGGCGTTTGCTCACGCTTACCTCCGTTTATGATCTTCGATGATGATCTTAAAATAGTCGAGCGTGTCGCGGGTGATCGTGTCCCAATCGAATTCGTCCGCAAGGAGCCGCGCCCCTTGCTTGAGCGTGTGGGCTAAATCTGGGTTACGATACAGCTTAAGGATCTCCGGCGTGATGTGCAAAAAGGGCGGACACGCCTCATTGATGACGTGCCGCCGGGCGATGAGCATATTATGCCCATCACGGAAAAGCGGGATGTTCACCTGTGGCCGTGTGGTGATGATCGGGCATCCGTGCTGAATGGCCGCCATCAGCGTGCCCCGGCGGTATGATGCGCCATCACGATAGGGCAAAGCGACGGCATCGCCCGTCCGTAGGTAACCGCTGACCTCTGCGTCTTCGATGAAGCCGGTTTGTGTAATCGCTTCGGCAATGCCCAACGCATCAATCAACGTGTCGATTTCATCCGCATAGGCGACATTAGCCGGGTCACTGCTGCCTGTGCGCCCGCCAAGCATCACAATTTTGATCGGATAGCCCGCTTTGATGAGATACGCGGCATCTTCTAGCAGCAGTTCAACGCCCTTACTACGGTTGAGAAAGCCGAAGAACACGATCAGAAAATCGTCGTTACTGGCTCCGGCTTGCTGGCGATAATGTGCATGGTCCGCAGCGTCATCATCGGCAAAAGTGATGTTACTGCCGATGGGAATAAGCATTGTTTGACGCAAGTCGGATAGTTGCCGAAAGTCCTCTTGATTGGTCACAATCACGCCGTCCGATTTTGTCGCCAAGCGGCGCACAATCCATTGGCGCAAAGGTCCCGCTTTAGGGAACAAATACGGCACGAGTAGATCATGAAATGTCGTCACAAGCGGGATATTTTTAGGTAAAAATCCCGGTAGGAAGTGTACCCAGGGCGACATATTAAAAGCGGCTGTCTCGAATTGTAAATTGATGACATCCAAGGCATGTTGGGTCGCCCAGTGTTTAATTTTTTTGATGCGCCCGCGCCCCCAACTTTTGGCGACGTTATCCATTTGGATGTCGTCGCGGCTTTCTTCCGCCCGGTGGTCGGCGTAAATAAACACGTTATGTTTGAGGTCGGCGTAGCGGTGCGCTAAGATGCGCGTGTATGCGCCCACGCCGCCTTCCAGCGGTGGATATTCTCCTGTGATGATGCCAATACGCATTAGACCTTTGCCCTTAACCCTGAGCGTAAAACTTGCCAATAGGCGTGAATGCGTTCGCGTCGTAATGGGCGCTTATGGCCGATCAAGGCTTTGCTCCCTTCGATGATGATTTGCCAGATATAATTTACTAATAAAAATAAGCGCAGCATCCCGGCGACAATCCGCCCATGATGCTTGCGAAAGTAGCGTAATTTGCTTTGTTGAAAATAAATATGTTTGTTGGGGACAACTTGGCCGGTACTCGCGCCGCCATGATGAATAATCCGCGCACTGCCCAGATAAACGGCCTGCCACCCGGCATCAGCGGCGCGTTTGCACCAGTCCACTTCTTCGGAAAACATCACATATCCCGTATCCAGACCGCCGATCTGCTCGTAAACGGCCCGGCGTGCCATCAGCGCGGAGCCTTGCACCCAATCAACGGATGCGGTCGCGTTGTCGTCAACGTCGCGCACGTAAAAGCGGTCCAGCATAGCCTGGGGCGCGAAGGGCTGTAACCAAGTGCTCTCAAAAAAGGCGCTGGCAACCGTCGGGAAGCGGCGGCGCGTGGATTGGTGGCTGCCGTCTGTGTTCAGGGTGTGCGGGCCGATGATGCCCACTTCAGGT
>DAOTTT010000267.1:0-7270 GCA_034437635.1 Anaerolineae bacterium
AGTTCGACACATTCCGTGTAGAGTTGCAGCATATTTTGGCCGATGGCGGTGTCTTCGGTATCTTCGTAAAATTTGACAAGTTGATACCAAGTAAAGATGTAATCCCAAAACTGATCGTTTTCAAGATAACGATGCTTCTTGACCTTAAAATCGACTTTGTTAAATTCTGTGATGATCGTATCTTCTATCTTACGGCGACGGTTTTGGAGTGCAAAGCTCTTATCATTCATCAAAAAAATACCCTAACAATACAACAAAAATCACTTTTATTGTGACGCAGGGCACAAACCATGTCAACCACAACCGGCTTGTTCTAATACATAAGTAATGCCGTTTTGATTATCGTTTTCGTTCGTCTCCGCAATTTGATTATTGGCATCCACGCGGAAGATGACGCGCTGTTCTTCCCCAAAGAACGTGTCGATGGTCAGCGCGGTTTCGACAGTGTGTGTCCCGCCGGGGCCAAGCTCCACAGGAAGCAGGGCGTTTTGGCTGCTACCATTAACGGTATTGCTGCCGAGATGCACATTTTCGATCAAAATCGCGCCGGTGTTGGTCGTGCCTTCGCCCGTGTTGCGGATCGTAAAGCGGGCGACGAATGGTACACCACATTTCGGCTGGAAGCTGCCATCGCTCGGTACGCTGATCGTAAAGCCCTCAATCGCTAAGTTCACGCCGGGGGGCGAGGTCACTGTGGGTAAGACGGCGGTCGGTACAGCCGTCGGCGGTGGGACAGGCGTAGGTGGTCCGGCCTCTCGGCTTAAGCCGCCGACGCTGCCTTCCAGCGTGGTGAGCGGCGCATAAACCCAGGCTTGCCCATCCTGGAAGCGTACCTTATACCACGTTTCATCCAAGTTCAAGCTCAGGATCTCCGCACGATCGCCAGGGGCAAACGTCCCGATGCGGTCAAAGTTCGTGCCGGGGCCTGTGCGCACATTTTGATTACGGGCGAATACGGCTTCGGGTACGCTGGGTGTGCTGCTAGCAACCGGGGCGACCGTCGCCGCGCTGGGCTGTGTGGACCGGGCGAGCGGGTTTGTTGCAGCGGAAAGCGGCGTGTTGGTCACTTGCTGCACCGGGTTAATGGGGCTGCTGTTGCCATCAATCACGGTGATGCTCACGCTATCATCGCCGCGTGCGCCGTCCGCACGGGTGGCGCTCACCTGGATGGTGTATGTCCCGGCGGCGTTGGCCTGCCACGTATGCGCCACGTTGAACGTCGCCGCGTCATTGGGGTTAGGGGCATCTTGTGTGTTGACCAGTGCATTGTTGACGATAAACGCGACTTGCACGACATCCGGCCCGGCGTTACTCACGGCGGCCTGGATGTTTATATCCACGCCGACCCGGTACGGGGCGCTATCAATGCCGCTGGCAATTGTCACGACGGGCGGCCCACTAAATAGAGTGTCTTCCGTCTCGTTGTCGGACGAGCCTAGTGAACAGGCCGTGAGCGCCAGTAAAGTCAGGATGAAAGTCAACAAACGCATGTGATGCTCCTGTCTGTTTTTTACACTTTTACCATAGCGCAAATCGCCATAAAACGCCTGTACGTTTGGCCTACGCCATGAAACCTTAATGGAACTTTGCCAGAATCGGTTTAGAACTCTGGCGTTTTTACAGTATAATAGCAAAGGTAAACAGTGTTCTATAACGCACATTCGGTGGAAATTCCCTATGGTATCCAGACCTCGTATCATCACAGTTGACCCCATTGGTGTCATTGCGCGTAACGTGCGGGCGGCGATGGACTTGCTCGATTTCTCAGTGATTCAAATTGATGTGCCTACGCCAGAAGATGCACTCGATGAACTGGACGAAAAAGTCAACCTTGTCATCAGCGCGTTTAAACTCGGTGGTGATATGCAAGGCTTTGAATTTGCGCTCCGGGTAAAGCAAGCTGCGACTGATGCATCAATGATTATCGTCGCTGATGAGGACGACCCGGACAATCTCGACGAAGAAACAGCGGCGGAGTCGCCTTTCGTCTACTTGAGCCGCCCGCTGGACATTCATCAATTTTTGCGCGTGATTACCGCCGGGCTGGAAAGCCACGACATGATGATCGACGCGATGCGTACGCCTATTGCAGTCGGTGGTACGAATATCACCAGCCCCGACGAGATGGGGCCTGTGCCGATGTTGGATGTCAACGCGGCTAAAGGCATTTTAGAAGGCTTACAAAGTGAACTGGGCGCGATGTCGATCTTACTCTCGACGCGCAAAGGGGAAACCTTGCTCGAAGTCGGCACGACTGGCTTTATCGACAGTGAAGAACTATCACGGTCAATCGTCCCGGTTATGCAGACCAACATGGGGATTAAAGACATCGTTGGTGGGCAAGTGACGAGCGTGCAATTTTACGATGGCGATGAATACGACGTGTTCGTGCTTTCTGTGGGCTTGCATCACTTCGTCTGTGTCGTTTTTGAAGGACAAATGGGCGCACGCCAACAGGGGTTTGTCAACCGCTTTGGCCGCAAAGCCGTTGAAGACCTCATCGGTTTGATCGGCGCTGGTGCATTCTTCATCATGCCCTCAGCACCAAAAGAAGAACCGACCAAACGCCCGGCACCGCACAAATCCACCCCGGCCAAGACCAAAAAAGAAGAAGAACCCGTCGAACTGGCTCCCGCCGAACTGGATCTATTCGACGATCAACCCGAACCGGAACCCCAAGTGGAACAGCTTGAACCTATTGCCGAGCTTGACCTTGATGCCGTATTCGGCACAGGTGAATCTGGCGAGCTGGACGAGAGTATGTTTGACCTCGATAACATCGAAGAACTGACCCGCGATGAAGAAAAAGGGCGCAAGGGGACGTTTAGCTGGGACGATGCAATCGACGCTGGCCTGATTAAAGGTGGCAATAACTAACACGCGCCACACTATTTAAGCGAAAATAAAAACGTCTGTGAGCAACTCACAGACGTTTTTTAATGATTTCTACGGGAATGTCGCGCAGAGAGTGCCCTCACATGGGATACCGTCATTGTCTGGGTCCAGGCCGAAGAAACCGACTTGCAGGCAGCCTTGCGCTTGCGCACAAGTGGTCAACGTTTCGCACGTTGGGCTAGTTGTCGGGCACGTCGCCGGCTGATCGGGTGATGGCTGCGTGGGCAATGGCGGGATCACCAATGGTGTGATGATTTCACCCGTTACCGGGTCAATCGCCAAGCCGCCGAAGCCGCTGTTGGCATCATAAACGATAACACCTAAGTTCACGTCGAGTAGTTCGCCTTCTGGGAACTCTATATTGCTGACAACCAACAAATAGCGCCCAGTCGTCGGTATCGTAATCGGACCAAGCCGTGCGACCTGCCCGGCGATCGTACTGGTGCCGACGGTCAAGAAGTTAGTCGGGTTGTCGAATGGGCTGATGGTCGCCAATAGATTGCCGTTGCTGTTTTCCGTCTGGACGACTTCCAAAAAGAGCGTTTGCCCTTCAAATGCGTCGAAGCAATAGCCCACCGCGATATTACGCGGGTCAAATGACTCGGCGATGATTTGCCCTAAGCTGATGACAGGTAGAATATCCACCGCGCCAGCAAAGCCGAAGATACATTCATTCGGCCCGACTTCGGCATCTGCCGGGATAAGTTCGTTAAGTTGTCGCCGCAGATCCAAGAATTGACGGTCTGCCAAGCTGACGATTTCTAGCGCACCTTGTACTTGTGCCGGGCCGACTAAATTCTGTGTGCCGGGTTGATCGCAGGCTTCGATGAATAGCTCAATGGCGCGGGTCACGTTGAACATCGCATCGTCAAACTGTATCCGCAGCGGTTCCAGCGTGCCGAAATACGCCGCCAGTAACGAGGGCTGGATGTTGATTGACGTTGGCCGTGCCGGGTAGGGCTGGCAACTGGCACGCCCGGTCAGCGCGGAGTCCGTCCAATAGGCGCGGATTGTATCCAGCGAGGGTTGCGCAAGGTCGAGCCGATCACGCATGAACCGCAGCACGCCGATAAAGGCTTCCGGTGCGTCCCCGCCGGGCGGGGCTTCCGCCACGATGCCATCAACGGGCAAGGCGGCGATCTGAAAACCGGATGGCAAGATCAACCATTCGCTGCTCACCCAACCGAGCGTGCCGTTATAGTTAATCTGTATCCAGTTCCCCGCAGCCGTGCGCCCGTGCATGGTTATTTCGGTATTAATGGGCGCGTTGGCGAGGATGACATACCCGGTGCTAGGCCCGGAGCGCACACGCAACCAATCGCGCACGCGTGCGGTCGTCCCACCGGTGACGCTGGTTTGTCCTGAGCGCGGCGCTTCAAACCCGCCGTATGGGATCGACCGAGGATCCGCGACAGGTAAGGCGCTGATGTCGCCTTGCAAAACGGAAAGCGTGCTGATGTGTATCCAGCCTTCCGTCCCGTTGAAGTCGAAGCGCAGCCAATCCAAGCCAGCACTCCGCGCATTGACGTTATCGATAAAATAGCCACCGGGCACCTGGCCGAGTGGTGTACCGCCAAAATCCGGTAAAACGCGGATATTAGCGACTTCGCTGGTGATGACCGCTTGTACAGCCCCTTGGGCGGATACGTTCGCCGTCAGTACACCGAGCAACAGAGCAAATAAGAATAGTCCCCTTTGCCGCATTGACAACCTCTTCCTTTTTTGAATGTGTGGTTATTTGCGGTTTTTCATACAGTATAGCAGTGGTTGGGGTTCTTCGACAGCGATCTGTCAAAGTAAAGAAATATTAATTGTGTTTTGTTTAATTATGTGTTAAGATAAGTTTAAATTAAAACGCTTTCTGTATAAAAAGTGTCACCAGAGAAAGGTAATTCAACTGGACTGCCATCAGCCCTTGCAAATTCAAGCAGCGGGACAGCAGTCACGGCAAATGTGCTGCGTGGACAAGTTTGGTTTTCCAAGAACCAGCGCAAAGCAAGCCTGTGTACAAAAGGGCTTTCAAACGGGAGACATGGTGAAAGCGATTGTCACCGAAAGATAAGCGCGGAAGCCCCTAGCTTTAGGCATGGGGTGATTTGACGCAAGGCAAGAAAATCGGCACGTATATCGGGCGGGTAGCGGTGCGAAGCTCCGGCAGTTTCAACATCACCACCCGTACTGGAACGGTGCAGGGCATCAGCTACCGCTACTGCGCCCATCTACACCAATCAGACGGCTATAGCTACAAGAAAGGAGAAGCGGCTTCCTCCACCCGCTAAAGTAGGTGGTTTCCGCCGCATAATTTCGATGAATACACAAGTTGCAAAGCATCTACTCAATGAGGCTGCCTGTTTAATGGAACTGACGGCTGTATTCCAAGCGCGTTATGGCCGTTCATACACGTTCAATCGCCATTCGCCCCAAGATGCATGGGCGCTCTACGACAAAATCATGGATATTCAGAGCATTATCGCCAATTTGCTCGATCCTGAAGCACTGACAAACGCACACAACCCTTATGGCAAATGGTGGGAAAACTGCAACATTATGGATACTGCCATCGCCCAACAGATTGTTAATGAAATGAGCCACCTGTTGACCAGCACCGCTTATGTTGAAGCGCGGATCGAAGCGGGTAAATCCGCCGGTTGGCGGGCTGTGCAGATGACACAATGTGCAATCGCCGGGATGCTGCATCCCAAGTCTTATGCGTTGGTCACCGAGCCAGAAGTTAGCCTCCAAGCAGTTTAAGCGTTTATCAGACGGCAGATTCTCTGTCGTCTGATGCGTTATCCCCAAAGTAAGGTTCATCTAAACTACATCTTATCTGTTGCCGAACAGGTGTTTGCTCGCCTATGCTATAGGTGAGGAGGCAGGCATGATGCAAACAAAAAACGCGGTAAGACGTGTATTGACGATCACATTGATCTTAAATGTGTTGGTCGCTATGGGTAAAATTACTATCGGGATCATGAGTGGCGCGTTGGCAATCACAGCGGACGGCTTTCACTCGTTGATTGATGGCATGTCAAACGTCGTTGCGTTGATCGCCAGCGTCATCGCCGCCCGCCCCCCGGATGAAGACCATCCTTACGGCCATCATCGCTACGAGACGTTAGCCGCGTTGATGATCGGCGCTTTTTTATTGTTTGTCGCCTGGGAGATTATCACCGGGGCGTTGGGGCGCTTGGGTAGTGATACTAGCCCGACGCTTTCGCCGTTGGCCTTCGGCGTGATGGCGGCGACTTTGTGCGTCAATATCGGCGTAAGCAGTTATCAGATCCACATGGGTAAAAAATTACGCTCGGAGTTGCTCTTGGCGGATGCGGCCAACACGCGCGCCGATGTCTTCATCACGCTGTCTGTGATCGTCAGCATGGGCGTGGTGGCGCTCACCGGGTGGGCGTGGGTGGATCTTGCGGCGGCGTTGGTCGTTGTGCTGTTGATTGGCCGGGCGGCCTGGCGCATCCTGGCGCAGACGGGGCGCGTGCTGGTGGATACTGCGCCGTATTCTGCATCAGAGTTGGCGCGGCTGGTGGCGGAACTGCCGATTGTGGCGCATGTCGTCCGCGCGCGCAGCCGGGGCACGGTGGATGATGCCCATATTGACATTGATCTATGCGTGGCTCCGGCCATGACTGCCTCACAGACTGCCGCGATTACAACGGCGGTGCGCGATCAACTGGCCGCGAATTTGGACGGTGTGCGCGAGATCGAAGTCCACTTCATCCCCGACTATCACACCTACGATCCGGCTTTGGTGGTGACAGCGGTAGCGCAAGCACATGGCCTTTCCGCCCATGAAATCTCTATGGTCTATATTGGGCAGCAGACGATTTTGGATTTGCACGTCGAAGTCCCGGCAGAACAGACTTTGACGCAAGCGCACGCCGTCGTTACCGCGCTGGAAGACGATTTGCAGGCGAAATTGCCTCAGATTGATGATGTAGTCACACACATTGAACCCGCTCGCCAAATACAAGCAGAACCTATGCAGCCTTTACAAACTGATGATCTGCAACGACGGGCTTATGCTGTGTTGCGGCAAGCGTTCCCCGCTGTGGATTGGCATAATTTCCAACTGTACGCACAGGCAGACGGCCTCGCCCTGAGCTTACACGCCGCCATCGTAGAGCAAATGACGATCATCGAGGCGCACACCTTAGCGGAAGATGCCGAGACGCTTCTCCGGGCAAAATTGCCGCGTTTGCAGCGGGTGACGATCCACACAGAACCGTATAACCATGCGGTATAATGGCGGCTACATGCAATCTATGAGGATAAACCATGTCTTTTACCATTCTAGGGCTATTTGATGACAGCGCCGCCGCCCAAAAAGTGGCGGATGCGCTCCAAAAGCAGATTAACAGTATTG
>DAOTTT010000268.1:0-2559 GCA_034437635.1 Anaerolineae bacterium
GCCCATGAAGATGGTCAAGCCTAGGCCAACGACCAAAGCCACAATCGGCGGGGCGATGACGCGCAAGAAGATATTTTCCAGTTCTTCGACATCGGCCACCACACGCCCAAGTAAGTCGCCACTGCGGAAGCGCGACAACCGCGCCGGGGCCAGCGGTTCAATGCGCTCGTAAAACCACACGCGCAACCGTGCCAACAAGCGGAATGTCACATCATGGCTGACGAGTCGTTCTAAATAGCGGAAGACCGCCCGACCCACGCCAAAACCCCGCACCAGTGGCGGCGCAACGCCCAATGTCGAGATGCCAAGCTGTAAGGCCGCCTTGCTGATGAGCCAAGCTGATGTGCCCATCAAGGCCACGCTCATGCCAATGGTGATGATGCTCAACAGCGCCGAATATGCCATGCTCCGCCAAAACGGACGCGCCAACTCTAACAAACGGCGGAATGTCTGCCGGGGATTGTCCGGCGTGATGTGCGTCAAATCTGGCGTGGTCATGGGGCAACGCTCCTTTCGCCATACGCCGCGACCAATTCTTGATATAACCCACCTTGTGCCATTAGGTCGGCATGTTTGCCCACCTGCACCACGCGCCCCGCGTCCAACACCGCGATCTGATCGGCGCGGTAAACGGTGGTCAAGCGATGCGCGATAATCAAGGTGGTGCGGCCTACCATCAAGCGGTTGAGCGCATCCTCAACGATGGCCTCTGCTTGCGGGTCTAGGCTAGAGGTCGCCTCGTCCAAAATCAGCAGCGGCGCATCCCGCAGGAAGGCGCGGGCGATGGCGATACGCTGCGCCTGCCCGCCACTGAGCCGCGCCCCGCGTTCCCCGGCGATGGTCTGATAGCCATCCGGCAGCGTGGTGATAAAATCATGTGCGCCCGCTTTTTGTGCCGCAGCGATTACGGCGGCATCGTCCGCGTCAGGCTTGCCCGCACAGATGTTATCCGCGATGGATTGATTAAACAGATAGGGCGTTTGCGGCACATACGCCAGCGATTGCCGCCAAGCGTGCGCGTCAAGCGTGGTGATGTCCACGCCGTCCACTGTGAGCGTCCCGGCTTGCGGCACGATAAAGCGCAGCAACAAGGCCGCCAGCGTGGATTTACCCGCGCCACTGCGCCCCACCAGCGCCAGCCGCTCCCCCGCTTTGAGTGTGAGCGATGCCCCGCTTAAGGCGATGCGTTCCGGCGTGTAGGCAAAGTGAACGTCCTCGATGTGAATAGATTCTTTAAGCGCGGGGATTTCTTTTGTGCCGCTGGTATCCGGCGCTTCAATCTCCAGAATAGCATAGATGCGCTCGGCGGCGGCTTTGCCCTCCGTGCTGGCGTGGAATTGCACGCCCAATTGACGCAACGGCAGGTAATAATCCGGCGCAAGCACTAACAGGAATAATGCCTGCTCAAACGGAATATTCCCGCTCAACAAGCGCAGGCCGATTTCCACCGCGACAATGGCAATGCTGACTGTCGCCAGCAGTTCCAGCCAGAACGACGATAAAAACGCCACGCGCAACACGCGCATCGTCGCCTCACGGAATTCGTCAGTAATTTTGTTGATGGTCTGCGTTTGGCGCTCCGCCCGATTAAACAGCTTGAGCGTGGTCAAGCCCTGCATCACGTCCAAAAAGTGGGCGCTCATGCGACTCATGGCGGCATACTGCGACCGCGCCACGCGCCCGGCGATCATACCGATGAGCGCCATAAACACCGGGATTAACGGCCCCGTGACCACCAACACGAAGAACGTCAACACATCCACCGGCAAGACCACGAACAAGATAATCAGCGGGACGAGCAGGTTATATATCGCCGGAATGTAATCCGCGTAGTAAGCGTCCAGTTGTTCAATGCCTTCGGTCGCCGTGTTGACCAGTTCCCCCGCCCGTTCACCGCGTGTGTACGTCGGCCCAAGTGCGAACAAGTGCGCCATCACGCGCTGACGCAACCGTGCCTTCACTTTGACGGCGACATGCCGCGCCGCCGTAGAACCGATCCAGTTGGCCGCGCCGCGCAACACCACCACCAAGCCGAACAGCGCCAACCATTCGCCCACTTCCGGCAGGGTTTGGCCTTCCAAAAAGACGCGGTTAATCACTCGGCTGAGGAAAAACGCGCTCAAGATAATCAGCACGCCGTTTAAAACGCCCATCAGCACCGTTAGCCGCAGCGCGAACTGCGCGACTTTGGCTTCTGCGAGCAGCCTCTTTTCAAACATCCGCCATTATGTCCTGTACATTACGTTACATATCAAATTATGAGTATAGCATTAAGCAAGGCGCGGCGTAAATATCGATGCTACCCTATTATTGGTCGAGCTTGGTTTCCAGGCGTTCTAGCACAGCCACCAGACGTTCTTCTGTGGTCGGTTCGGCGGGTTCTTCCGTTGCGTCGGCTTCTTCCTCTTGCTTGAGGCTTTCTTCCATACGGTTGATGAGGCGTACCAACAAAAACACGGAGAACCCCACCAGCAACAAACTGATAATGGTATTGATGAAAAGCCCGATGTTGATCGTCACCGGCACGCCGTCATTCTCGCCTAGGGTAATCACAATGCT